>NZ_JAHBDP010000080.1:0-193085 GCF_019956495.1 Pseudomonas sp. BF-B-26
CCACCATCTTTCGCATAGGCGGAGTTCATGATGGACAGGTCAGCAGGGAGTAATGGGGCGGCTGCCAGCATCAGGGCGCAGGTCATTACAGCAATGAGACTCTTATTTTTTAAAAGCATGATGGCTTCCATAGGGTTGATATCGCGATTGTTATGACGCTTTAAGCCCCAGACAGTTCAAGTCCTGCGACCGACGGATGTAACGCGTTCGGGATCGTCGCGGCACAGGTCTGCCACGCCCTGTTCAACCACGAGCCACCCTGCTTGCTCGCCGGGTCGAGCGGAACTTGAAGTGGATGACCACCGGCCGAGAGGGAAATGTCTCGATGCTCACGAATCGGCGCACGTCCCACATGAGCAGGCCTGCGTCGAGTTCGTCATCGCGAAGGCGACTGCCGCGAAGTGTGCGAGGCCGCCAGAGCTCACGCCGTGACGATTGTGTGCGGCATCAATGAATGCGACCGGCAAAAAGGAGGCGGCACGCTCTACAACAGCGTAGTCGTTATCGGGCCGAACGGCGAAATGCTCAACCGCCACCGCAAGCTGATGAAGCCAATCCCAAGCGCATGATGCATGGATGGATTACCCAAGTTGAAGGATGTCCCCAACGAATTAGGCGGATCGGGCATCAGCATGGATGAATAGCGCCGGTTGCCACCTGTTCGGCGGCAACTCGGCAATTTCATGGGCAGCCGTTTCAGAACAGCCTTCAAATGGGCATATGGATCATGCCCATTAATCAAAAGCACCGTTGAGCACTTCATAGATGAGCCCGGTTGCCAGCGCGACCAATATCAAGTCGGTGCCAACTTGCTGCCATTCATACCCATCATAATGAGGCAGCCTGCCGATCAACCGACCGTCCAGTTTTTTGGCAATCCCGGGGGGAAGCGGCTTGCCTCGCGCGAGGTTCTTTTGGATGCCGGGGGGCAATGCAGGGCCGGGGCTCCAGTAGTCCCGATACCCGCCAATAACCCCAAGAACGCTTGCGTGATTGATGCTTGGGCCATTCTCCCAATCGCCGCCCCCGGAGTTTTTACCTTTGCCTCCCTGGTTGCCATGAACCTGGCTGTTTTGCGGATGCCCCTTGCCGTTTCCCTGGCCCTTTCCATTACCAGGATCGGCCAATGCAGTCACTGAACCGGAAACCAGCGCAAGGCATGTAATAGCTGCAATCAACGAGCGAGATTTGAGCATGAGTCGTTCCTTCAATGGCGGGACATCTCTCTGCAATTTAGACGCTATCGACGATGTGGGTTCCATTTCTTCACATCGACACCCAAGCACTACTGCGCGTCACTTCAGCATTATTTGCCTCTATTTCTGACATTGTTTCCCGTGTTCACCGTCGAACACGGGAGGCGTGATGGCAAACAGCTACTCTCTTCACGGATTCTCATGTAGGCCCCGACGTGCCGGAATAACCTGGTTTTTCCGGCTCAATTACATCGAGTAAAAGTGAATGCCTTTGCCCCCTCGTTTTCTTGCCCACTACCGCAAGGCCGACCGAATCATGCTGGGTGCCAGCAATGGCTGTACTTAGCCAGGCTGCGTGTACGGGAGATAGCTGGCGGGGGAACGTGTAACAAATTAAGTCACGAACGTTTACCTACAGCGCAGATCCTTATACGATGAAGTCCGCATATACTGCTCTCCATCAGGCAGAGTAAACCATGGTTGTATTTGACAAATCGGGCTTAACAAATTGTGTTTTTATGGTCAAGCAAATCTTGTGCAGACACCTTAGCGAAAGCTGTAGGCATGTTCAATTATCCCTACAATAAAATGCAATATCATTGGGCGTCTGAACGATGAATAACACTAACTTTCTGGCTGACGACTCTAAAACTTTCAGCATAGTTATTGTCAATTACAAAACACCAGAAATCACCAAGATATGCTTGGACTTATTGCACCAGCATGTGGCCAGCCACAACATCCCAGTATGGGTAGTTGACAACTACTCCGCCGATGAAAGCACTGAGTATTTACGTACGCTTGACTGGATCAATTTAATCGAACGTTCTGTTTCCGAACCAGAACCCGGGCATGTCGCGCATGGCAAAGCACTTGACCTGGTTTTGGAGCGAGTTGAAACTGATTATTTATTTCTAATGCACACCGATACATTTGTTTTCGATAAAAATGTTTTTCCGATGATGCTGAATAAATGCTTAAAAAACCAAAAAGTCGTAGCCGTCGGCTGTGTTGAGCAATTAAACCGCGGCACCACGAGAACGCTTTGGCGCTTTAGCTCACGCCTGTTCAAACACCATTTCAGGCACCTGAAAATCTCCATGGGATTACGTTCCAAAGAACCAAAACCGTACAGAGAAGTCTACTTGAAAAGTTTCTGTACATTGTGGAACTGCAAACTTATCAAACAGCACAACATGCATTTTTCGATGGATGATCGCGTGCCAGGCTACACCCTCCAGGACCGCATGACAGAACTTGGCTATGTCGTTGAAATGTTATCCCCGCGAAAAATCTTCAGTTATCTGGATCACATCCAGGCCGGCACAGTCGCCGCGGCTGGCGGCTATGAAAAAACTCATAGACGAACCAAAATGTACAACGACATCCTTAAGCGCCTGAAAAAAGAAGACAGCAAAAGTTAAGCGATGAAGAGACACAACGAGCAGTGCGCTGGACGCTGTTTGAAGTCACTCAAACGTCTTTATATCAAGTTATTGGAGCGGTAATGGCACCCAACACTCAAGCACTACCCATGACCCTCTCCCCGGAGCTTGATTTCGACCAGAACGCCGCCAGCGCCTTGGGTTCGTCATTGGCCAGTGGCTATGTTCAGGCGACGCCATTTCCGCACATCGTCATCGATAATTTCCTGGATGAAGCGCTGATTGCAAGTATCTGCTCGCACTTCCCAACTGAACCCACCAACAACGAAATGCTGTATGAGCGCGGCTATAAAGGTCAACTAAAACGTCAAATCAGCCCCAACGAATGCACCCCCTATTTGAAGACTATCTTCAATGCCTTCAACTCAGCCCCCATGCTGCAGTTTCTTGAGAAGCTCACAGGTATTGAAGGCTTGATACCCGACCCCTACTTTACTGGTGGCGGCCTGCATGAAACGAAAAGTGGTGGCTTCCTGGGGGTACACTCGGACTTCAGACTCAACAAAAAGCTTAATGTTGAACGCCGACTGAATATCATCATTTATCTAAATGAAGACTGGCGAGAGGAATACGGCGGCAACCTTGAACTTTGGGATGTCGGGATGAAGACCTGCCTTAAAAAAGTCCTGCCCATTTACAATCGCTGTGTCATTTTCAACACAGACAAAGACAGCAATCATGGGCATCCAGAGCCTTTAACAACTCCAGAGCACATCACCCGTAGGTCCATTGCGCTTTACTACTACACCGCAGGAACCATGGTGATCGATCCTGCACAAAGAAATAAAACCCACTACAAACCAAGGCCCAAAGATCGTTTAAGCCTAAAGTACTACCTGGCTAAACTGATCAAGAAAAAAAACTAGACTACGAAAGCAGCCATTGCGCGCCATTCAGGGAAGATCATGGACATTCGATTGACGGAAGCCAAAGACTGGATGTTTTTGAAGCAAGTCCGTCTCGCTGCGCTGTTGGACACGCCGACAGCGTTTGGTGTGAGTTACCAAGAGGCCGCTCAATACAGTGACGAGCAGTGGAAAGAACGCGCCTCGTCAGCGGCCGGACCGGAATTCTGGCTGGCCATCAAGGACAGCAAACCGGTGGGAATGATCGGTGCCGGGGTCAGTCAAGCGAATCGCTACAACCTGATCGGAATGTGGGTAGAACCCGCTTCACGGGGTTCTGGCGTGGCAGCTCAGCTTGTAGAGGCGGTAAAATCTCGCGCGATCGGCAAAGGGCATGATCGCGTTTTTCTGGATGTCTCCCCGGACAATGCAAGAGCCTCCCACTTCTACCTAAAGCAGGGTTTCTCTTTCATCGACGAATGGGAACCTTTGGCCAGTCATCCGCATATCAGGGTTCAGACCATGCTGTGGACTGTACGGAACTGATTAATCAGACGTGGCTGACCTCTCAGCACGCCCATGTTTGCCCGAGCGTCTCCAGACCGGACTTTTGCAGATCCTGTGGGCTCATCACAATACGGAACTTGCAGGTGGCGTTGAAGTTGAGAAAAAAGGGCTCCGCCAATGCGGGGATGTCGGAGGGGTCTTGTACGTCGACCACAAAAATCCCACCACGCTTGCCATCTTGCTCGGTAAAGTACGCCGCCTCCGGTTTGATGCTGGCCAGGATGCGTTCAACAACCTCGCCCACCTTCCCGGCTTTGACAAGGGTATTGAAGGGTTCATTAGGGCACTCGACCATCAGTAACATCCTCATCATTCAATCCTCTGTTCAACGTGCAACGCTGCAGTGTCATAGAAGAATAGCCAAGGGTGAGCCAGCCCTCCTGCCGGGTTACGAGCGGTTATGAAACATAGCGATTTCGGGCTGCTAAAAGCGCTAAACCACGTATCATCCTGGCCGGATCGACTTCAGGCTTGTCGCACTGACAAGTGGGCCAAAGCGGTCAATTACGCTCCATTTCGTCTACCCTCACAAAGCGCCATGCAGCAACCAGCTTGCGCTTGGCGTATCGACATTTTTGCCTTAATGCACCGGAGAATTTTCATGCTCAACCGTACCCTGGCATTGGCTGTCGGCGTAACGCTGTCTTTTTGCACCCTGTTGGTGCAGGCCGCCGACACCCTGAAAGTCAGTGCTATTCCCGATGAAGCCCCGACCGAACTGCTGCGCAAGTTCAAGCCGCTGGGCGCCTACCTGGAACAACAATTGGGCATGAAGGTCGAGTTCGTTCCCGTGAGCGACTATCCGGCCGTGGTCGAGGCGCTGGCCACCGACCGAATCGATATGGCTTGGCTGGGCGGCTTCACGTTCGTGCAGGCGCGCCTGAAAACCGGCAATGCCATTCCGCTTGTACAGCGCGAACAGGACGCCCAGTTCACCAGCAAATTCATCACCGCCGACCCGGCCGTCAAGTCCCTCGCCGATCTCAAGGGCAAGACCTTCGCCTTCGGCTCGGTATCCTCCACGTCGGGCAGTCTCATGCCGCGCTATTTCATGCTGAAGGACGGCATCAAACCAGAAACCTACTTCAGTCGCGTGGGCTATTCCGGCGCGCATGACGCCACTGTCGCCTGGGTCCAGGCCGGCAAGGTCGACGCCGGGGTATTGAACGCCAGCGTGTGGGAAAAACTGGTCGCTGCCGGCAAGGTCGACACCACCAAGGTCAGAGTGTTTGAGACCACCCCGGCCTACTTCGACTACAACTGGACCGTGCGCGGGACCCTCGACCCGGCACTGGCAGCCAAGATCAAGGCAGCCTTCCTGGCGCTCGATCCGGCGAACCCGAAGGACAAGGAGATTCTGGATCTGCAGGCCGCCAGCCGATTCATCGAAACCAAACCCGAGAACTACAAGGGTATCGAGGAAGCCGCACGCGCTGCCGACCTGCTCAAATGACGTTGCATCTGACCCAGGTCAACCTTACCCACGCCAACGGCGTCCAGGCGTTGCGTGGGGTGGACTTGCACATCGGTGCCAGCGAACAGGTCGCCATCATCGGTCCGTCCGGCGCGGGCAAGTCGAGCCTGCTCAACCTGCTGGCCACCGCCCTGCGACCGGACAACGGTGAGCTGCAGGTGCTCGGCGAGCGCGCCTGGCAGCTGTCTGCCCGTCAGCGTCAGCGTCTTCGCGCGCGCATCGGCCTGATCCATCAAGCGCCCCCGCTGCCACCGCGCCAGCGCGTGGTCACTGCGGTTCTGGCTGGAAAGCTGGGTCAGTGGGGACTGGGCAAAAGCCTGCTGAACTTGCTGCGTCCGGTGGATGTTCCGGGCGCACGTGCGGCGTTGGCCAGGCTGGACCTCAGCGACAAGTTGTTCGCGCATTGTCAGCAACTGTCCGGTGGACAGCTACAGCGCGTGGGCATTGCCCGCGTGTTGTATCAAGCGCCTGAGGTGTTGCTGGCCGATGAGCCGGTATCGGCCATGGACCCCGTGTTGGCCCAGCACACGCTTTCAGTACTCTGTCGCCATGCCCGGCAACACAACGTCACCCTGGTCGCCAGCCTGCATGCAGTGGAGCTGGCCCTGGCGCACTTTTCGCGGATCATCGGCTTGCGTGATGGACAGATCCTGTTCGACCTTGCGGCCAGCGAAGTCGACCGCGAGTTGCTCGATAAGCTTTACGCCAACGAGCAGCTGCAATCCCCACCGATTACTCCGGCGCCCTTGAGTGTGCAGATCCCCCGATGCTGACCCGTGATACCCGAGATCCGGCCACCCGGCCCCGCCTGCTGCTCACCTTGCTGGCCCTTGCTTTGCTGTGGCCAGGCATCCACTTCAGCGAGCTGGACCTCAGTGTGCTGGTGGCGAGTGACAGCCAGAGCGAGATGGGCCGGTTTGTCTCAGCCTTCTGGCCACCGGCCCATGGCGAGGAATTCATTGAGCTGTTAGTGCAAGCCACCTTGCAGACCCTGGCCATCGCCACGGCCGGCATGGCCCTGGCGTTGCTGTTGGCCATCCCCGCCAGCCTGCTGGCCAGTCGGGCTCTGTCGTTGTCTGCTGCCTCCCGCGCCGGCCACCCGAGTTATTGGGGCCAACTGCTGCGGTGGCCGGTCCGCGGTTTACTGATCTTCCTGCGCAGCGTGCCGGAAATCGTCTGGGCGCTTTTGTTCGTGCGCGCCGTCGGCCTCGGCCCGACGGCCGGGGTGCTGGCCATTGCCATTACCTACAGCGGCATGTTGGGCAAGGTCTACGCGGAAATTTTCGAGTCGATCGACCAGCGTCCGGCTCACGCATTGCTGCAGGCTGGCAGCGGTCGGCTCGCCGCCTTTTTCTACGGGATCCTGCCCAATGTCGCTGCCGAGCTGCTGTCGTACACGGTGTACCGCTGGGAATGCGCAATCCGCGCCTCGGTGGTGATGGGCTTCGTCGGTGCCGGCGGTCTGGGCCAGCAAATGGATTTGTCGTTGCGCATGTTCGCCGGCGGTGAAGTAGCCAGTTTGTTACTGACGTTTCTCGTACTGGTACTGCTCGCCGATCAACTCAGCCGTCTGCTGCGCTGGAGGCTGGCATGAATCGCCTGATCAACCTGGTGCTGCTCCTGTGTATTGGCGCAGCGGTGGTCGCCTCATTCATCTATTTGGGCATCGACCTCGGCGAGCTCGGTGGCAGCAGTAACCTGAAGCAGATGGGCGCTTATGCGCAGCGTTTTCTCAGCCCGGACCTGAGCGCGAGCCATCTGCAAGCCATCGGCCACGGTGCCTTGGAAACCATCGCCATGTCCGCCCTTGGCACCCTGCTTGCGGCGGTATTCGGTCTGCTGTTGGCATTGCCCGCGGCCGGGCGCTTCGGCTGGCCTCTGCAAAGCGCGTCGCGCCTTGTGCTCAACGCCTTGCGTGCGGTTCCGGAACTGGTGTGGGCTGCGCTGATGGTCCTGGCCGCCGGGTTAGGCCCCAATGCCGGCACCCTGGCCCTGGCCTTGCACACCACCGGCGTACTCGGTCGGCTGTTCGCCGAAGCGCTGGAAAACACCCCACCCGAACCGGCCGAAGCCATCCGCCTACAGGGCGGCAATGCCGTATCGGCGTTCTGCTACGGATCACTGCCCAACCTGTTGCCACAACTATTGGCCTACATCCTGTACCGCTGGGAAAACAATATCCGCATGGCCAGTGTGCTCGGCTTCGTCGGCGCCGGTGGTTTGGGGCAAATGCTCTATGTCAGCCTCAGCCTGTTCCAGGAAGCTCAAGCCAGCACGGTCATTCTGGCGATGTTGTTGCTGGTATTAGCCGTCGACACCTTGAGCAGCTGGAGCCGTCAACGCTGGGTCAAGGCCTGACGGCTATGCCAACGATTGGTGACTGGTCACACAGTGGATACCGCCGCCACCGGCAGAGATCGCGTCGATGTTGAGCTGCACTACTTCACGGTCCGGGTAGAGTTCGGACAGCAAATCAAAGGCGTTGGAGTCTGCCGCCCTGTCACCAAACTCGGGCGCAATGACCGCCCCGTTGATCACGAAATAGTTGATGTAGCCAGCGGCAAAGTCCGGGTTGTTGCGGCTGAACTTGCTCTTTCGTGGGTTGAGCGGTGGCGACACGGAATGCACCTGCAGCTTGTGGCCATCGGCATCCGTGGCATTGTTGAGAATGTCCAAATGGGCACGCGTGACGCTGTAATCGTATGACTGGGGGTCGTTGTCGAGGTTGGCGATCACCACGCCTGGCTTGACGAAACGGGCGTAGAAATCGACGTGGGCATCTGTGATGTCCTTACCTTTGATCCCCGGCAGCCAGATGATCTTGCGCAAACCCAAGCGCGCTTTCAGCTCTTGCTCGATCTCGGCCTTGCTCCAATCGGGGTTGCGGTTGGCATTGATCCAGCTGCTTTCGGTCATGATCCCCGTGCCGTGACCATCCACTTCGATACCACCGCCCTCGCCCACCAACTCGCTGCGGATATGACGGGCTTCAACAGTGCTCGCAACCAAAGCGGCCAGTTGCGCATCCTCGCCGTGCTGCTGTTTGTTGCCCCAGCCGTTGAAGTTGAAATCCACGGCGCCGAGCCCGCCTTGCCCATCAATGACGAAGTTGGCGCCGGTATCGCGCATCCAGATGTCGTCGAGTTCGCTGGCGACGTAGGTGATGTTTTCCGTGCCGCAGTGTTCTTCGGCCAGCCCCCGTTCACGCTCACGACAGAACACGGTCACCGGTTCATATCGCGCGAGAGTGCGAGCGATCAGGCCAATGGCGGCTTGTACGTCGGGGGTGAAATCCTCCCAGATCGCTTCCTGTGCGCCAAAGGCGATGAAAGCCCGCTGATGCTTATCGCCCTCATCCGGCATACGCCAACTGCCGGGGGTAGCCGCTTGCACGCACAGCGGTGTCAGGCCAAGCCCGATAGACGCTGCCGCGCCCAAACCGGCGACGACCGATACCTGTTTGATGAACTCACGACGCGTCGACATCTGTTGATCCCTGGAATGTGTGCCTGAAGTCATTTTGCGGTGGCCGTCTTGAACTTGGTCCAGGTGCGCATGCGCGCCCGCATATCGGGCTGAGGAATGTCCTTGCCCGGAATCAACCGTGCGTAAGTGGCCTCATCGAGGTAAATATCCGGGTTGTTGCGCATGGTCTCATCGACGCTCGCACGTGCCTTGGCATTGGAGGTGGGGTAGCCGGTGAAGTTACTGATGGCGGCCATGTTGTCCGGGCGCATGACGAAGTTGATGAATGCATAGGCGTACTCCGGATGTCTGGCGTCGACCGGAATCGCCATGGTGTCCATCCACACCGTGGTGCCTTCACGGGGGATGCGGTACTGGAACATGGCGTGCTTGCCGGCGGAATCCGCCGTCCGTTGCGCCTGTGTCATGTCGCCGCTGTAACCGAGCGACAGGCACAGGTTGCCGTTCACCAGATCGGTGACCGGCTGCGACTGGAACTTGCGGATATACGGACGAAGTTTCAGCAGCAGATCACTCGCTGCGGCCAGGTCTTCGGGTTTGGCGCTGCGTGGCTCGCGGCCCAGGTAGTTGAGCACCACCGCCAGCACTTCGTCCGGCGAATCGATCATTGAAATGCCGCAGTCGGCAAATTTGCCAGCCAGTTCCGGTTTGAACAACATGTCGAGACTGTTGACCGGAGCATCCGGCACACGCTGTTTGACCTGCTCGGCATTGTAGGTCAGGCCGATGGTGCCCCAGGTGTAAGGGACGGTGGCCTGGCGCGAATACTCGTAGTGCGTTCGCAGCTTCTGCAAGCCGGGTTCGATGTCATCCAGGGCCGTGAGTTTTGAATGATCCAGCGGTTGCAGGCTGCCGGCGCGCATCAAGCGTTCGGCAACGGTGTCGCCCGGGAAGATCAGGTCATAACCGCTGCCCCCAGCGAGCATTTTGGCTTCCAGCGTTTCACTGCCATCCATGACGTCGTAGATCACTTTGATCCCGGTTTCGGCGGTGAATTTGGCCAGCGTGTCCTCGGCAAAATAGTCGGCCCAGTTGTACAGCCTGAGGGTTTTTTCTTCCGCATGCAGCGCCGGCAAGGCACAGCCCAGCGCCAGGCCCAAGGTGCCGCTCAACAGCTTTTTGATCGTGTGCATATCAAACCTCTTGAGTCTTCCAGCGTGCGTGGGTGTGGCGACCGTCCTGAGTCAACAGCGCGCCGTACATGTCCGGACGGCGATCGCGGTAAATGCCCCAGCTCAAGCGCTCTTCGCGCATGGCGGCGAGGTCCAGGCTTTGCACCAGCACGCCGGTGCTGTCGCGGTCGGCTTCGGCGAGCAACTTGCCCTTGTGATTGCAGATAAACGACGAGCCGTAGAAGCTCATCTGCAAGGTCGGATCGGTGGTCGCCGCCTCTCGGCCGACGCGATTGGCCGCCACCACCGGCAGCAGGTTGGCGGCGGCGTGGCCGCGCATGGTCATCTGCCAGTGATCACGGGAATCCAGCGTCGCGCAGCCAGGCTCAGAACCGATGGCGGTGGGAAACAGCAAGACTTCAGCGCCCATCAACGCCAGGCAGCGCGCGGTCTCGGGGAACCACTGATCCCAGCAGATCCCCACCCCCAGGCGCCCGAACGCCGTGTCCCAGACCCGAAAACCGGTATCGCCGGGGCTGAAGTATTCCTTCTCCTGATAGCCGATGGCGTTGGGAATGTGGGTCTTGCGATACACGCCCAGCAAGCGCCCGTCGGCATCGGCCACGCTCAATGAATTGAAGTAAGCATTACCGGCCTTCTCGAACCAGCTCAGCGGCAGCACGACCCCCAACTCTTTGGCCAATGCGGCAAAGCGCTTGAGCACAGGGCTGTATCGATATTCTTCAGCCAGCTCCAGGTGCTTGTGGCTTTGCTCGATGCAGAAATACGGCGTGGCAAACAGCTCCTGCAACAGGATGACCTGGGCGCCTTTGGCCGCGGCCTCGCGCACCAATTGCTCGGCCTGATCGAGGTTTTCTTTCAAGTCCCAGGTGCAAGGCATCTGGGTGGTGGCGATGGTCAGAAGCGTCATGGCATCAACCCTCCACCGGCCAGGCGGGCTGCTGCTGGGTGATGCAATGCACACCGCCACCGCCATGGGCCAGGTGATTGATCCGCACCGGCACCACTTCGCGCCCGGGGAACGCCTGAGCCAACACTTCGGCCGCAACGTTGTCGGCATCAATGCCGTAGGCCGGCATGATGATGGCGCCGTTGGCGATGTAGAAATTGGTGTAGGAGGCGCAGAACACTTCAGCTTCGGTGTCCACGGCATCGCTGGCTTCATACAAGTCGATCAGCTCGAACTTCCGACCTTGCGCATCGGTGGCCAGCTCCAGGGCACGACGGTTTTCCCGGGCCACTTCGGCATACACCGAGTGCTGGTCGTGGGTGGCGTCCACCAGCAACACGCCAGGGTGGGCGAATGCGCACACGCCATCGACATGGCCGTCAGTCATGTCGCCGGTCACGTAGTCCGGATCGCCGGGCAGCCAGATCGTTTTTTTCACACCCAGCAGACGCGTGAAGATTTCCTCCATCTCCGCCTTGTTCATGCCCGGGTTGCGATTGGGGTTGAGCAACACCGACTCGGTGGTGATCAACGTGCCCTCGCCGTCCACATGGATGGCCCCGCCTTCATTGCTCAGTGCGGTACCAAAACACGCCACACCCAAATGATTGAGTGCGCGACGAGCCAGGCTTTCGTCCAGATCATGAGCCGACTTGCCGCCCCACGCATTGAAGCGCCAGCTCACCCCGGCCAGGCCTTGTTGCGGATGGCAGACGAAGCTCGGACCGGAATCCCGGCACCAGCTGTCGTTCACCGCCAGCTCGATCAATTCGATGTTCGGCCCGCATAACGCTTTGGCACTGGCGACAGCAGAAGGGTCGACGACCAGTTTTACCGGTTCGAAACGGGCGATGGCGTTGGCGACGCGAGCGAAGTCCTCTTGCACTTGCGGCAATGTCACGCCCCAGCCGGACTCCCAGAGTGCCGTGTTGTGTGGCCAGACCATCCAGGTGGCGGCGTGCCTGACCCACTCGGCCGGCATCATCCAACCGCTGTTTCGAATTTCATTCTGCTGCATGACATGCTGCATGATAAAAAGCCCTTTTAGTTAAGCCATTGTGTTCAACAAAACTGCTTGGGTGTTCCTGGCATGCATGCTACGGCCGTAAAATCAGGCAAACAAACGATGGATTTAGCGGACAAATGATTAGAGGAACTTATCAATATGCTCAAACACTGGCCGCCACTCAGCACCCTTCGCGGCTTTGAAGCCGCTGCCCGGCTGGGCAGTTTCCACAAGGCGGCCGCCGAATTGCACCTCACCCAATCGGCGATCAGTCAGCAGATCCGCAGCCTTGAGGCGTACCTCGAACAACCCTTGTTCTTTCGCAATGGACGCAGCGTCAGCCTGACCGATGCCGGGCACGACCTGCTCAGCACCACCCAGGCGTTGCTGCAACAACTGGCCGTCGGCATTCGCCGCTTGGGGCAGTACCAGAAACCCAATCAACTGGTGCTCAACACCACCCCGGCGTTCGCCCGTCACTGGTTGCTGCCACGCTTGGGGGATTTTCGCCGCGAGCACCCGGACGTTGATCTGTGGATTTTCAGTACCGATGAAGTCCCGGACATGACCACCCAAACCATCGACCTCGCCGTGCGCGATGACATCAGTTCCCAGGCCGAGTGCAGCTTCAAGGTGCTGCACGCCGACCGCCTCTACCCGGCGTGTCACCCGAGCCTGTTGGCATTGCCACAGGAACAGCGCACCACCCTGCATGGCGAGCGGGAAATGGATTGGAGTCACTGGGCGGTGGAGGCTGGCATCGATGTCGGCCAGAAAGATCAGGGGCTGAATTTCTCCGAGCCCGGCCTGCTGCTGGACGCCGCGTGCGCGGGGCTCGGTATCGCCCTGGTCAGCCAGTTATTGAGTCGGCAGGCGCGTACCCAAGGATTGTTGCAACCCTTGGTGGAGCAAACCATTCGCGGCCCGAACTGGGCCATGCTGACCCATCGTGACAGTGAGAATAATGCGCTGGCACGAATCTTCAGCGAGTGGCTGCTGGGTAACCTGGACTGAGTGAAACCTCACGCTACGGTTCGCGCTGCGGGTACTTTCGCGTATTTCGAGAGACCGATCTTGATGCCAACCAGGATGGGCGCGGCGACTACAAAAAGCAGGGCAACAGCGATGAACGCGGTGTCGAAGGCAATCACAGTCGCCTGACCTGACACGACCCGGCCCAGGAGGCTCACCGCTGCCCGACCGGCGGCCGCTGCATCCATCCCTTTCACCGACAGCATGGCTGTCGTGGTCGTCAGCCGTTCGATGACCGCAGTTCCTCCCAGGGGAACGTTGGCGCCGAGGACCACGTCATTGGCGAAGACGTTATGGTCGATCAATGTCTGGAGTCCTGCGACGCCCATCAGACCACCCAACTGGCGCCCCGTATTGAACAGGCCAATACCGAAGGCAAGATTTCGGCTGTTGAGGTCACTGAAAGCGATCAGCGTGATCGATAGAAACAGGAAGCCAAGGCCCAGACCGCGCAGCAGGATGGCGGCCATCATGTCGTCCGTGCCGCTTTCGCTGGTCGAACCGGACAGCATCCACATCGCACCCATGATCATCAGGATTCCAAAGGGCACTGTGGCGACCGGCGGAACGCGGCGGACCTGCATGAGATAAGCCGATATGAGCAGCCCGCCGATAAAAAACCCGCCACTGGGCAACAGGAGCAGGCCAGCGTCGGTAGGCGTGAACGCGAGGACCGACAGGGCAAACGCCGGGATCAAAAATGCGCTGCCGAACAAGGCGGCGCCGGCAACAAAACTGACGATAAAGGCGAAGCAAAAATCGCTCGATTTGAACAGGGTGAAGTCGAACAGACCTTGGCCTTTGGCCAACACTTGATGGCCGAAAAAACCCAGTAGCGCAGCTGTGCCGATCACGCTCAGCCAGAGGATGCGTGGCTCTTCGAGCCAGTCCCATCGGCTGCCTTGGCTGAGAACGTAAGTGAAGCAGAACAGCGTGGCAGCGATCAGCGCGAAGCCGACCCAGTCAAATGGACGGTGCCGGACCTTGGCTGGCATCGGGCCGTCTGCGATCAGCAGAAATCCGCTCGCCGCCAAAGCCACCGGAACAACGCTGAAGAAAATCCACGTCCAGGACTGGCTATCGATCAACCACCCTTGAAGGGCCGGGGCGAGCGTCGCGGACGCGACAACGGCGCCCATGGCAAACAGAGCTTGAAGGATGGGTTGGCGAGATCGCGCAAAGGCGCGAAATATGATCGCCTGCCCCCCGACCAGCAGGGTGCCGCCAGCGAAGCCCTGAACAACTCGAAGCGCGATCAGCAGGTCCAGCCGTGCCGTGATGGCGGCAATGCCGCATGCCATGCCCATGGCCAGGGTTGAGCCGATGATCACATGACGTGGATTAAAACGCTTCAGCAGCCAAGGCGCGGTCATGAACCCGATCAGCTTGAGCGCGGTGTAGCCGATATCCAGCCAGGCGAATTCATCAGGCGTTGCATAGGTGTCGCCGATGATGTCGCTACGTCCGAGTGACAGAACGGTGCTGGCGATCGCCTCCGTCAGCGTGGCAAGCACGATGCCGATCATGAGCAATACACCGGTCATAACGCTGGTGTTGCACCGCGTAGCGCTGGCATCCGCGTTCATGATCCCTCCCCGTGCGCAACTTCGACGCGGGCGGACAGGCCCGGCACGATGCGGCCCGGCAACGGGTTGTGGACAAGCCGGATCTTCACCGGAACGCGCTGCACGACACGCACAAAGTTGCCGGTCGCGTTGTCGGTGGGGAGCAGACTGAACGCCGACCCGCTACCCGGTGCAAAGCTGTCGACCACGCCTTCCAGTGCCCCGCTGGGGTAGCCGTCGACCGTGATGCGCACGCGCTGACCGGGGCGGATTTGTTCGAGCTGGGTTTCCTTGAAATTCGCCACGACCCATACGTCGTTGACCGGCACGATATCGAGCAAGGCAACGCCTGCCGTAACGAAACGGCCGATGCGAACCTGACGGTTACCGACCACGCCATCAACCGGCGCGCGTACCACGGTGCTGTCAAGATCGATCTGGGCGAGATCGCGTGCGGCCTGCGCCTGCGTCACCGCAGCAACGGCAGCTTCGCGCTCCGCCACGAAGACGGCGATGCGTTGCTGTTGCGCCTCGACCGTTGCGGAAGCGCCGGATACCGTCGCCTCGGCCCTCAATCGCGCCGCATCGCTTTCATCGACGAGGGCTTGGCTGACCGCGTTGCTGAGAATCAGTTTGCGGCTGCGATCATTGGTTTTGTTCGCCAGATTCATCTCGGCCACGCCCGAGCGTTTCTGGGCTTCGGCCTGGCGAATCAGGGCACGCTGAAGCTGGGTTTCTGCATCGACATGGGTCAGGCGCGCCTGGGCAGCACTGACGTTGGCCACGGCTTGCGCCAGCCGTGCGCGATAGTCTCGATCATCGATACGGAACAGGACGTCACCGGCCCGGACGGTTTGGTTGTCCTCGACCTCGACCGCAGTGACATAACCGGCAACCTTTGCCGCGAGCGAGGTGACATCGCCGCGCACATAAGCGTTATCGGTGGAGGTCGCACCGCTCGAAAGCACTATGGCCCATCCGCCAGCCAGGACCACCACGGCACCGATGCACAGCAGGATGCCGATCTTCTTTCTCTTGCCTTGTCGTGCCACCACGACAGGGGGCTCGGCACTTGCGCCGGTGGCAATGGCGGCCTTGTCCTGAAGCGCGTTCATGTTGTCTTTTCCTGTTCAATGCCTGGGACTACCGCAGCCACGGGCGGCAGTGACCTGCCGCCCGGCTGTCGAGCTTTCATGAGTGTGATCGGCTCACTTTTTGATCGGTGTCACGAGCGTTGTTTCATCGCTGTCGAGGACAAACACGGCCAACAGGCGTGCGGGTTGGGTGTCGCTGGCGTTGGCGCTGACTTCGTGCACGGAGCCCGGCTCCTCTACGAAGTTTTCGCCGACCTTGTAGATCTTTTCCGGCTGGCCTTTGACTTTGATGCGAAACGAGCCCTCCAGGACCGTTGCATAGATGAAGGCCGTTTTCGGATGGGTGTGGGACGGCGACGCGGCGCCCGGCCCGTACTCGACGACGACGCCCTTCATGCTCTTGCCAGGGATGTTGGGAATGGGACGGTCAAACACGACCGTCACCTTGCCGGGGGGCGGCTCAGCGGCCGACACTGCGCTGATCGACAGCACTGCAAAGGCAGCGGCCAAGAGGTATCGGGCAAACATGACAAATCTCCTTCGTGGGTGTGTGATGTGACGACGAGCCCCGTTACCCGGCCGTCGACTGAGCGAGCCAGTCTTCGAAGCGGATCGCGCCAAGGCGCGCGTTCTTGCCGGCGGTCAGCGATTGATCGTCGAGCACATCGCCGAAGTAGCGCGCGTTCACGTCCGGCACGACCTTACGGTTGTCCTGGTTTACCCGCAGAAAGCGCCTGGCCAGATCGTCGAGGGGCATGGCTTCAGGACCTGCGACTTCGACCGTGCCATTGACCGGCGCTGCCAACGCGACATCGGTCAGCGCTGCCACCACGTCGACGGCCGCTATCGGCTGGATCAGCGCTGGCGAAACACGAATCTCCTCGCCAACGGCGAACGACTGGACAATGCCGCCAACAAATTCGAAGAACTGCGTGGCACGCAGGAGGGTGTAAGGAATGCCGGACGCCTTGATGAGGTTTTCCTGCGCGACCTTGGCCCGGAAATAGCCATTCTCGGGAAGCCGTTCGCTACCGACGATCGACAGGGCAACGTGATGACGAACACCGGCGGCAGCTTCCGCAGCCAGCAGGTTACGGCTCGACGTTTCGAAGAAATCGAGGACGGCCTGGTCTTCCCACGACGGCGCGTTCGCCACGTCGACGACCACCTCAGCGCCATCCATTGCTTGGGCCAGGCCCTCGCGGGTGATGCTGTTCACGCCCGTACTGGGGGAGGCGGCGAGCACGTCATGGCCGCGCTCGCGGAGGTTCTGCACAAGTTTCGATCCAATGAGGCCGGTGCCTCCGATGACGACGATCTTCATGGGGTCTCTCCCTACGCTTCTCGACAGCAACCATTGCTGTCGATGTAGAAAGAGAGTGCCTGCGCGCGTGAGGGAAGTCCTTGTGTCGGCCTTGAGTTTGTCTTCAGGCAAGCTTGGTTTTTCATCCAGGGAACAGGCAGACGACGGGCATCCCCTGCGGACGGTGCAGCGGATCAAACGCTGCCGTATTATCGACACCTCGTACTAATCGCCAGCTCGGACACGGAGTCGAGGGCGCTCGACCAGGGGATATCCGCCTTGCCATTCGTGTTTGAAGACTACGTGCTCGATCAGGAGCGCCGGGAACTGACCTTGCGCGGTCAAGTCGTGGCCGTCGGGCCACAGGCCTTCGATCTATTGCTGCAGCTCGTCAACAACCGCGATCGCGTCGTCAGCAAGGACGACCTGCTCAAGGCAGTGTGGAACGGTCGGATCGTCTCGGAATCGACGATCACCAGCCACATCAATGCGGTACGCAAGGCCATCGGCGATAGCGGCGAGGAACAGCGACTGGTGCGCACAGTCGCTCGCAAGGGCTACCGCTTTGTAGGCGAGATCAAGGTCGACGAGATCGACGGAGCACAACAGCCTGACGGGCCTGGCACCAGCGAAGTTGCGCCCGTGGACCCGAAGCAAACACCGCCCTCCTCGCTTGTCCTCCCGGACAAACCCTCCATTACCGTCCTGCCCTTCCACAACCTGAGCGGCGACCCGGAGCAGGAGTATTTCGCCGACGGCATGGTCGAGGACATCATCGCCGCCCTGTCGCGAATCCGCTGGCTGTTCGTCATCGCCCGCAATTCGAGTTTCACCTACAAGGGCCGTGCGGTGGACGTCAAAGGCGTCGGCCAGGAACTCGGCGTGCGCTACGTGCTGGAAGGCAGCGTGCGCAAGTCCGGAAACAAGGTACGCATCACCGGGCAGCTCATCGACGCAACAAACGGGACGCACATCTGGGCGGAGCGCTTTGAAGGCCAGCTCGACGACATCTTTGAACTGCAGGATCAAATCGCCGAAAGCGTCGTCGGCGCCATCTCGCCGCAGCTGGAACGGGCGGAAATCGAACGCGCCAAGCGCAAGCCGACGGAAAGCCTGGACGCCTACGATTATTACCTGCGCGGCATGGCGAAACTGCACAGCGGCACCCGGGAAGCCGTCGATATAGCACTGCCGTTGTTCTACAAGGCCATCGAGCTCGACCCGGAATTTGCATCGGCCTATGGCATGGCGGCCTGGTGTCACTTCTGGCGCAAGTTGAATGGCTGGATGAGTGATCGGACTCGAGAGATCGCCGAAGGCATACGGCTTGCGCGGCTGGCGGTGTCGCTCGGCCGGGATGATGCGGTGGCGCTGACGCGAGGCGGACATGCGCTGGCCCATCTTGCCGGCGATGTCGATGGCGGCATTGCCCTGCTCGACAGGGCACGCCTGCTCAATCCCAACCTCGCCCCCGCCTGGTACCTGGGCGGTGTCCTGCGTGCACTGCGCGGTGAAACAGACGAAGCGATCGAGCATTTGAGCCATGCCGTTCGCTTGAGTCCGCTGGATCCGGAAATGTTCAGGATGCAGGTGGGAATGGCGCTCGCGTACTTCTTCGCCGGGCGCTTTGACGTCGCTTCGGCCTGGGCGGAGAAAGCGCTGGGGAACCTGCCCACCCTCCTGCCCTCGGTTGCCCTGATGGCGGCCAGTCATGCGTTCACCGGGCATATGGACAAAGCGAAGCAGGCGATACAGCGCCTGCACGAGCTGGAACCCTCGTTGCACGTCTCCAACCTGAAGGACTGGCTGCCCATCCAACGGCCCGAGGATCTCGCGCGGCTCGCGGAGGGACTGCGGCTGGCCGGCTTGCCCGAGTGACCGCGTCCGATTGCAGCGTTAAGATCCGACGGTTTGGTTCACATTTCTGAGGATGACCACGGTATGTCCAGGCTCGACACCTCCCTGCAAGACACCGCCGCACCTGAAGGCGTTTGTTACGGCTGCGGCAGCAGTAATCCGCACGGGCTTCACATCAAGAGCGTCTGGCATGAAGACGGCGTGCATGTCATGGCCGAACACGTGCCCGATGCCAAGTATTGCGGCTGGCCGGATCTGGTTTACGGCGGGCTGATAGCGATGCTGGTTGACTGCCATTCAAACTGGACGGCGATGGCTTATCACTACCGCACGGAACACCGCGAAGTCGGAAGCCTCCCCCACATCAATTGCGTCACCGGCAACCTCGGCATCAAGTTCATCAAACCGACCCCGATGGGTGTCCCGCTGACCCTGCGCGCGAAAGTCGAAGGTGAGGTCGGACGCAAAACTCGCGTCATCTGTGAGGTCTATGCGGGGGATGTGCTGACGGCTATTGGAGACTCCGTTTTTGTTCGTGTGGATACTGAGCAACTGGCTGCGGTTGCTCATAGCCGGTAGGTTGCTTCCGTCCAGACACCGCCCATCGGCGGTTGCACGTTCATAGAAATCTCTTCAGATCGCGACGTAATGGACCTGACGGTATCGGGGATTCAGCCGATATCGACGTTCAAGGCGATGTCCCAAGTGCCGGCGCCGTTTTTCGCCAGGCCGATCATCATCAGGCCGAGCGCCTCGAGCGTCTGGGCCATGTGCAGGCCGCCGACATCCAACGGGCGCAGCCCGAGACTCTCGATGAACGTCGAGACGCGCGCCTTGGCCTCTGGATCGTCGGCGGCGATGAACGCGTCGAGGCGCCCACCCTTAGCAAGGACGTGGCCGAAGAGGGTGTTGAATGCTTTCACGATATGCGCGCTGGCGGGGGCGATCTTGGCGATCTCCTGCGCACCAGAACTGCCGGCGGGAGAGACGAGGCCCGTGAGGTCCGGGGAGGCCGTGTTGGTGATGTCGATGATCACCTTGCCGTCGAGCGCGTCCCCGTAATCGGCCACCACCGACGCCGCACCGGTGTACGGCACGGCGAGGATGACGATGTCGCCGGCCGGAGTGGCCCCGTACGTCCCGGTGGTCGCTCCGGCTGCGAGCTTGTCGGCCAGTGCCTGCGCCTTGGCGGGGTCGCGGCTGACCACCTCAACGGTGTATCCAGCTTTGGCAGTACGACCGGCGATCGCCGCGGCCATGCCTCCTGAACCGATGATGCTGATAGTGCTCATGTGCAGTTTCCTCGTGAATTGGAGTATTGCTCGTTGTCTCAACGGCATCCCACGATTGATATCCCGTGTGCGCCGAGCTGCGTGCGTCATTCCTCATGCCCCCCCCGGGTCGACAGAATCGTTACCCGAACGGATCACGCATCGCGACATGCTGTCCGCCGGGCCCGTTGCGCCCGGCGCCCTCCTCAACTCAGGCGGCCGGGAAGTAGTGGCCGTTGTCCAGGTCCTCGAACAGGCCGGGCTGAACAGGCTCCCAACCGAGGGTCTGGCGGGTGATCAGGTTGGACGCCGGGAGGTCCAGCGTGACCAGATTCGCGAGGAACCCAAAGTATCCCGGCAGCATCAGGACGTCCGCGGGAATACTTACGGCCGGCACGCCCAGACGGCTGCCAATGGCTTCGGCGATCTCACGGAACCGGATGCCCTCACTCTCGACCCCGTGCCAATATTTGCCAGCCTCACCCTTCTCCAGCGCCAGGCGGAACAAGATGGCGAGGTCACGGGCGTGCACGGCCGGCCACAGGTTCGCGCCTGCTCCCGGGTAACCGATCACGCCCTTTTCCTTCGCCAGCCCGATCAACAATGGAAGGAAGGCGACGTCGGTCGTGCTGTGCGCGATCGTAGGAATCCGCACGATCGATGACCGCACGCCGCGTTCTGCGAGGCCGATCACGGTGGTTTCGACGACGTTGCGAACCCGCAAGGTCCCCTTGTACGCATCGCCGCCGGGAAGTGACGGGTCTTCCTCGGTGGCTGGTCGGCCCAGGTTTTCCCAACCCGGCGCGCCGATGCTCCCCGACACGACCAGCGGCTTGCCGCTTCCAGCCAGCGCTTCGCCGTACGCAAGCATGATCTGGAGTTCCGCAGCGGCCACGGCGTCGATCCCGCCAGTGGGAAGCAGGTCTTGCCGGTGCGCAACGTGGATAACGCCGTCTGACTCCGACGCTGCCGCCTTAAGCCCCTCGAGGTCGGAAATATCCCCGCGACGCACCTTGGCGCCGAGTGCGGTCAGCGCAGCCGCGGACTTGTCGGACCGGGCCAGGCCGGTGACCTCGTGGCCGGCGGCGATGAGCTCGGGGATGATGTACGAACCGATATGGCCGGTTCCGCCAGTGACTAAAACGTGCATGTTATGACTCCATAGGCGTGATGTGATGCGAGAAATGGTGATACGGGAACGCTCAGCCGAGATGGCTGACGCCGATCGAGAAGTTGGTGTGCTTGACGAAGTGTGCAATGAGGCCCAGCGAAAGCAGACAGGCATGATCCAGCGTTCGCGCCTTGAGCAGCGGCCCGGTGTCCATCGGGCACAGTCCGAGGCGAT
Source organism: Pseudomonas sp. BF-B-26 (assembly GCF_019956495.1). Lineage (NCBI taxonomy): Bacteria > Pseudomonadati > Pseudomonadota > Gammaproteobacteria > Pseudomonadales > Pseudomonadaceae > Pseudomonas > Pseudomonas sp. BF-B-26. The sequence continues at coordinate 21,569 of NZ_JAHBDP010000080.1, forward strand.
CCGGCGAACTCATTCAACGTACGATCCATGCTGGTCGCTTTACTTGCAAAAAGCAAGTGATCAACTGAGTTTTACTTGCGACATGCAAGCGATGCTAAGATCTCGCCATGAAAACACCATCTAAAGAAGACGTTCGGTCCCATTGCGCGGTGAACTACGGCGTGGAGATTTTCGGCGACCGATGGTCGCTCTTGATCATTCGCGACATCGTTTTTGTGGGTAAGAAGACGTATGGCCAGTTCCTGAAATCGGAAGAGGGAATCGCGACCAATGTTCTTGCTTCCCGACTGGCCTTTCTTGAGGCGCAAGGGATTCTCTCGAAAGCGCCCAGCCCCGATGACAGGCGCAAGGACTTTTACACGTTGACCGAGAAGGGCCTGGACCTCATTCCGATTGTGATCAGCATTGTGCTCTGGAGCGCAAAGCATGATTCGAAGTCGTACGTGCGGCGCCGCGAGGAGTTTGTTGCTCGATTAAGTCAAAACCCCATGCAGGTGAGTGAAGAAGTGAAGGCGCTGGTCCGCAATGGCGGGTGCATCTTTCCTGAGAGCGGGGGATGAACAAGGCGACAAACGCGCCCTGTCACGGCGCACAAATCAGATGCACACACCACCGCCTGCAGGACGCTTGAGAGAGGACAAGCCTCTGCATCAGCGCAGCCAAGGCAACGTCGAGTGGCGCCAGGCCCAAGATCAATGCATCAACCTTTTTGTGGGCCGTCTCGGTACTTAGCGCCTGGCGTTCGCGACCATCCTTGAGGCCCGCGCCAGTGCTTGCGTGTCCATCAGTCGAACTTGACCAAGTCCTTGAAGATCAGTTGACCCCAACTATTTCCACGCGCCTGCACAAGCAGTCCACCTTCCGAAAGCCCGCCCAGTTTGATCGGCGAAAAACCGAGATTTTCTGCAAGCGCACCCATCTCCGTTGCGGCGCCGTCATCGTCGCTCGCCAGGAACACGACTCTCCTGCCACCCTGTACAGCCGGATCCTGGCCAAGGACGGCGGCGCCCAAATGGTTGAAGCCTTTGACCAGTCGTGCACCAGTAAAGGCCTGCGCGACGACCCTGGAAGAAGGCTCTCCTCCCAGTTCCTCAGGGGACACGCCGTAGGCATTGGTCACGTCGATGATGGTCTTTCCCTTCCAGGTCGGCAGCACCTTCGCGACATCAAGGTGCGACTCGAAACGGACAGCCAGAAAGACGATGTCCGCCTTGACCGCGTCCGCCAGTTTCTTGGGAATAATCTGGGGGCCGATGGCGGCCGCGGCGGATGCAAAGCTTTGCGGGTCGCGCGTGGTTGCGACGGATACTTCGATGCCATTGCGGGCAAACGCCTTGGCCAGGGCCTGGCCGATATTGCCGAAGCCGATAATTGCGTAGCTCATATATTCTCCTGAGGTTTACCGAGTTCTACGGCGCTCCGAATAATCCAATGGAGCGCCTGGGCGCAGGGCGTCAGAGTTGCGCAAGACCGCCGTCAACGGCGACTTCGCTGGCGGTCATGAAGCTACTGTCCGGCGACGCGAGAAAGGCGGCCACGGCCCCGATCTCCGCCGGATCAGCCATGCGCTGAAGCGGGGTCATCGCGGCGTAGGCCTTCTGGCCCTCCTCGCCCAGCGCTTCCTTCGCGAGTTCGGTCGCCGTCGCCCCGGGCGACAGCACGTTTACCCGGATGCCCGTGCCTTTCAGGTCCTCCGCCCAGGTCCGCGCAAGGTTGCGCACTGCCGCCTTACTCGCGCTGTAGGCGCTCATTCCCGGGGCGCCCGTGGTGCCGGCGCTCGACCCGGTCAGGATGATCGAACCGCCCTGCCCCATCAGCGGCAGCGCCTTCTGGACTGTGAAGATCGTCCCCTTCACGTTGGTGTCGAAGGTTTCGTCAATGTGCTCGGCGGTGAGCTTGCCGAGCGCAAGCTGACTTCCCGCCCCGGCATTGGCGAAGACGATGTCGAGGGTTCCGCGCTCGGCCTTCACCGCCGCGTAAAGTCGGTCGAGGTCTGCCAGATCGGAGACAGAGCCCTTCACCGCGCGGGCATTGGGCCCGAGTTCGGCTACAGCGGCATCGAGCGCTTCCTGCCGGCGACCGAAGATGAAGACGAAGGCGCCCTCCTCGATGAAGCGTTTTGCGGCGGCGCGGCCGATGCCGGTAGCGCCACCGGTAATGACAGCGGTCTTTCCATTCAGTCGGGTCATGTCGTGCATCCTTCGTTGGAGTTGTACCCAAGCAGGGAATTGCTTGCTTGAGACGAGGATGCATCGCTGATAACCTAAGGACAAGTATGCACCTTTTGGTAAGTATCAAAAAATGACGACGACTTCTGAAATCTGTGACACCGGTTGCGGGCTCAACGCCACGCTGCGCATCATCTCGGGCAAGTGGAAACCGCTGGTCTTGTTTTTCCTGCGCGGCAGCCCGAAGCGCTACGGCGAACTCAAGCGTTTGATCCCGGGCGTCAGCGACAAAGTGCTGATCCAGCAATTGAAGGATCTGGAAGCCGATCACGTGCTGACGCGGACCGACTACAAGGAAGTGCCACCTCGCGTGGACTACGCGCTGACCCCGCTCGGTCGCAGCCTGGCTGAAGCGATTGTGCCGCTGTGCACCTGGGGAACCGAGAACGCGGCGGAAATGGCAAGCATCTTCGCCAAGCGGGACGCTTTGCCCTAGCAGAATGCTGAAGAATCGCTGAGTTGGACGACTGCGCATTCGTGGGTGGGCGGCAGGTCGAATTCCTCCGGGTCAGACCTTCAGGATGCGCGGTTTGGGCGCTCTGGCCATGTTTGGGTTGAAGCGATAGCCGAAGGTTTGCTTCTGGCCGTTTTCTGCCCTTCGCAACAGACTGCAATCGGCCAGAAGCAGTCACTCGAACGAGGTTTTTACCCGACCGGTAGGAGGCATTAAAGACAGCTATGATACTTTCCAAAGGCGACTTCATAAAACTAACCCACGTCGATTCTACGAAGGCTGTGTATGTTGATTGGATAAATGCTCGTGATGCGGCGCCTGGGGATATCGCAGTCGTCAAAGAAACTTTTAGTACGGAGTCCGGACTCATCATCCGTCTATTGTGCGAGCCCCGGTCGGGCTTTCAAGAATGGTGCACCACATTTTATGAAGCCGATTTGACCTACGAACTGTTGCTCGTAAAACCAATTCACGATGACTGAGCTTGAAAGTCCGCTTCGGGTTATGGATTCCTGCCTCTCGCGAAAGGCAGGAGTCTGCCAGGAGCGGACGTACGCGACACGAGCTTGGTTGCCCCTTAATCTTTCTTGTGAGAGGTTGAGGGACGCTGATTCATCAAGGAAGATCATGGACATTCGATCGACAGAAACAGAGGATTGGATGCTACTAAAGCAAGTCCGACTCGCCGCGCTTTTGGACACGCCAACGGCATTTGGTGTCAGTTATCAAACTGCTGCCGCATACACTGATGAACAGTGGAAAGTTAGAGCCTCATCAACCGGAACAGTATTTTGGCTGGCACTCGACAAAGGTAGACCTGTCGGAATGATCGGTGCCGCAGTCAATAGTGCACATCGCTTTAACTTGATAGGAATGTGGGTTGATCCTGCTGCCCGGGGCTCAGGAGTAGCAACTCAGTTGGTAGAAGTTGTGAAAGCTCGCGCTACCGCGGAAGGCTTTGATCGCGTTTTTCTCGACGTATCGCCCGACAATGCGAGAGCCTCGAACTTCTATCTCAAGCAAGGTTTTATTTTCATGGATGAATGGGAGCCGTTAGAAAGTCATCCGTATATTACGGTTCAGACGATGCTCTGGATCGGAAGCTGATTCACGAGTTCGCTCTTAGCCGGATGTCCCTTAGAGGTCGGCTCCTGCCCGTCACAACGGAAAGAAACCGGCCAATTTCTATCGACGCTGACCGGCTGCTTTGGGTCGTTTTCTGCCCTTCGCAACAGACTGAAATCGGCCAAAAGCGGACATGGAGCGCCAACGAAAGCTCAGTATCACTATCCGTTGTATAGGCACTTTCCTGAAGAATAGGAAAGCGGGCCTCCTGCAAATTCGCAAAGGTGACCCAGCTCCACGATCGCACCAGGCTAAGTCCCGCCATACGAGACACTGGACTGATATTTATGACTCATCTGACTAAAATGGCCTTCACCTCCAGCAGATGTTTGCGTAACCGGTCTGCATAATCCTCGGCGACAGCAGCCTGAACGCTAGCGCGATTGGCCAGTGCATGACGCCACTCTGCAATGCGAACAAGTCCATCGAACAATGGATGACCTGGTTCGAACCCTAGTATGTCGAAGTAGCGGAAAACTGGAGCAACGGCTATATCCACCATGCTGAGCTTCGCACCAGCGAAGTAATTACCGTCCGATTTTTCAAGTTCGAATCGCTCTAGTTTGCCTCTCAACGCTGCTGATTTGCTAAGCGCTGTCTGCTGATCCGCTGCATTCGAATATCCCCACGCATCCGCGAGCATGGCAGTGGCGAATTCGATCCAGGCACGGTGTTGAGCACGGGTGATTGCATATTCCGGGTGCAAAGCAGGCTCCGGATACACCTGTTCGATGTATTCACAGATAGCCACGCTCTCGAAAAGTACGGTCGCTTCCTCATCGCCTTTTTGCACCATTAGAAGCGGGACTTTGCCCGTTGGCGACATGACCCGAAACCAGTTGGGCCTGTCCTTCAAATCCACATCAATGCGCTGAAATGGAACCTGCTTTTCGAGGAGTAAAATTGCCACTCGCTGAACAAACGGACAAAGCCCGTGGCTAACAAGCGTGAGCCGTGATTGCGACATTTGAATACCCACTGTTATTTCGACAACTCCCGCTTCCGGGTAGGAAGCGGGATGTACAGACTCGAAGGCGTGCCTATCTCGTTAAAGCGAGCGACCACCATCAACAATAATTTCTGTTCCCAACGTCCAACGAGACTCGTCCGACGCGAGGTACAGCACCGCCTTAGCTACTTCTTCAGGCGTGCCAAAACGGCCAAATGGGATAGTCGCAGCAATATCTTTGTTGACCTGCTCGCGGTAGGCATCGGGAATACCCGCCTTGTCGTACAGCGGCGTGTCGATCGGCCCAGGGCTGACCGCATTTACTCGAACACCACGCGGTAGAAGCTCGCTAGAGAGCGTTTTCGACATGTTCAGAAAGGCAGCCTTTGTTGCGGCATAAATGGATGAACGCGCGGCGCCCAGGTGCGCACTGATCGAGGTGTTAAGAACCACCGATGCAGGGTTGGAGAAGACCGGCAGCAGTGCTTGCAGGAGGAAGTAAGGGCCTTTGACATTGATGTCAAAGGAGCGGTCAAACATCTCCTCGTTCCAGTCTTCGATTGGCTTCCAGACGGATACGCCAGCATTGAGGAAGGCAACGTCGAGCTGCCCGTAATGGGACTGAACAGCCTGCGCCAGCTCCTTCTGGGCTGCGACACTAGCTGAGTCGGCTCGCAGCACCAGGACTTCGCTACCTAAAATAGCTTGAGCATTTGCCATGGACTCAGGATTAACACCTGTGACGATCACGCGTGCGCCTTCGGCGAGAAATTGCTTGGCGGTTTCCAGACCGATGCCGCTTGTACCGCCAGTGATGAGGGTACGCTTGCCTTGTAAACGAGACATGTAAATTTTCTCTCTTTTGGGGCGGCCAGCCGGACGACTGACCTTCTGAGAGCAACTATGTATTCATGCCAGCACGCTGATAAGATGGGCAAATAGAATAGATCTCATGCAAAATCTGCATGAAAAGGGGCGTGATGGACCGGTTGTTACTGATGAGCTGTTTTGTACGCGCTGTCGAGACAGGTAGTTTTTCTGCTGCGGGACGTGATCTAGGACTAGGGCAACCGAGCGTCAGTCGTTACGTCGCTGCTCTTGAAGACCATTTGCAAACCAGGCTGCTTCACCGATCCACACGAAAGCTGATGCTCACGCCCGAGGGTGAACGGTACTACGCAGATGCGCGGCGTATTCTGGACTCAGTGGAACAGTCAGAGTCCTCACTGAGAGGGAACGTAGCGCCGTCTGGGTTACTGCGCGTCGCTTGCCCGACCGCATTGGCTCACACCTTCATCGTACCGCACGTCGCGAGCTTTCTAGGGCGCTATCCCGAACTGTCGCTCGATCTTCAAATCAATGATCGCTACGTCAATTTAGTCGACGAGGGGGCAGAACTCGCGATTCGTATTGGGCACCTGGAGGACAGTGCAATGCGAGCCCGGCCACTAGCGTGGTTCGAGCGTGTGTGCGTTGCCAGCCGTGCGTACCTAGAGAAACGTGGCTCTCCCTCTTCGCCTGATGACCTGAAGGAACACGACTGCCTCATTTATACCCTCCTATCCACTGGAACCAACTGGCGGTTTAAGGATACTGATGTCCCGATCTCCGGACGACTGCGTGTCAACTCGCCTGAGGCGATACGTGAGTACGTCAATGCAGGATTGGGAATCGCGCAAGGGCCTCAATGGCTTTATGAGGAAGGGCTGAGAAGTGGCAATCTTCAATTGCTGCTTAACGAATACGTGGCGCCACCCGTCCCGATCCAAATCGTATACTTAGCGAATCGGCTGCTGCCCCAGCGAGCCATCGTTTTCATGGATTTTATGGCGGATGTTTTTGCTGCATTCCATGAGCGCCCTGAATAGCCTCCTGGCCCACGGCCAGGGGCGAGCGGAGAACCATCAGCATGGCGGCCCCTTGGGCGAAAATCGCTGCACACTCACCATTCTTGCTCGTCAACGGGGCTTTAAGTAGTCACACCGGACTGCGGTCTTTACAAATGAACGACCAACCTGAACTTTCCCTTCGTTAATCTCCGCGCCAGATGGCACTTTTAAACACCGCTATATTGATACACCGTCGCACTCCAATACTGGCTGCCGTTACGTTTTTGGCGAACCCATCCATCGGCCATCAGTTGTTTGGCGATCATTCGATTCATAAAGCCATGACCGAGCAGCAGAACCGGTCCTTCGTTGGCAAGGGACTGAAGTCGTCGAGCTGCCGTGCTGGCGCGCATCCTCGCAGTTCCGGCGGATTCGACGTTACGTGAGTAACCGCACAACCATAAGACTCGAAGGATAAATGCCCAGGTAAACGACGATAGCCGTGGCAGTTTCCAGCGACCATAAGGCAGTTGCGCTTCACAGAAAAGCGCGTCGACAAGGGCGGGCTTCAGGCCAAGAGCCTGGACGGAGGTCAGCGCACGAGGCGCGCTGCTTGAGACAATCACCTTGGCGGTTGCGGCGAGCTGCATGCTGGCATCCGGCACGGGTTGGTTGGTAATTTCGGACCGGTTGTATTGCTCGATCCAGTCTTTCATATCGAGCGCTGACATTTTGGCGGTTGCGACCAGTTTTGGCTGGCCGTGACGCATCAGGATTATTTCCCTACTCACTGTATGTTTACGTCCTTGTTCGTGTGTGCGGTCAATGTGGAAGGAGTGCGGTTCCGGGAACTTAAGGTGTGACTCTCAAACCAATCGTGATCGCGGTACCACGCCACCGTGTCGGTGATTGTCAGCTCTAGTGGCCGGAAACTCAGGCCAAGCTCCTGTTCACTCTTGCTGTGGTTGAAACAGGTGCGGTCCTTCTCTCGTACCAACAGGCGCAACGTGGCCATGCTCAGCAGAATGGGCTTGCTGGTAATACGCGCATACATCTCCTGCACAGCCGCCAACGTGTATAGAAAAGGGAGCGGTAGTTGTCGAACGGGGGTCTTGACGCCCGCTATACGTCCAAGCATAGGCACCAGCTCACGCATTGTCATATGCCGGCCCGCCGCGAGATAGCGCTCACCTCGCCGCCCATGTTTGGCTGCGGCAATCTGCGCCAATGCCACATCGCGGGCATCGACAACGGAGAAACTACCGGGGATCAGTCCGGGCAGTTTGCCGAGCACAACATCGTTAACCAACTGTCCCGAGGAGGTAGGGCCCAAGTCGGCTGGGCCCCACATCCAGCCAGGCAGGACCATGCAGGCATGCATCTCGGGATGGACCTCCAGGAACGACAAGACGGCACGGTCGGCGAGAATCTTGCTACGGTAGTAGTCATCCGCATCGGCATCGGCCCGCAGACATGTCTCGTCGATGGACGTGCCAGGTGCGCCGTCGAGTACGGCAATGGAAGACGTATGGATGAACCGTCGTATACCGGCGCGGTAGGCCTGGTTTAGCAGGCGCCGCGTACCAGACACATTAATCTTTTCGAGTTCCTTCCAGTGGCTGCCGCCCTTGTAGTTGTCGCGAAAGAACGCCGCGGTGTGAAACACCGTATCGCAGCCTTGCAGCGACGCTGCGAATGCGTCGACATCGGCCATGTCCCCAACGACCAGTTCCACACCCGGCAAATTGTTGAACTGCTGTTCACCTTTGGCTCTTGAACGGACCAGGGCTTTGACCGCGTAGCCACGAGCGACCAATTCACGCACCAGGTTGTTGCCCAACAAGCCGGTTGCGCCAGTAACGAATGCGCTGTGCATGGCTCAACCCTCCGCTGGATAGGCTAACGGCATCAGCACCGCACTGTCGAAGAAGGCCTCTTCACGGATGGCCAGCCCGTCTCTGAAGGTGAAGTGTGCGGCGTAGTACGCGGTAATATGGCGTCCATGAGGTGGAATCACCCGGCCTGGCAGCACCAAGGGTGCGGCGAATGTGCCGGTCAGGAAGGCAGTCAGCGCCAAACGATCGTTACCGACGGCGAATGGGCTGAAAATCACGTGGGCATCGGGGAGCGCTTCGAGCAATGCGATCTCTCGTTTGCGCATGGCTTCACGACCGGTTTGTATCCCCATGCTGTCGAGGTAGGTGAAGTCTTCGCAAACCAGCGCAAGCATCGCCTCCACATCACGGCGATTGAAGGCACTGGCGGCGCGTTCCGCATAGTCGTTGGGGCCAATAGTCATACAGTCCATTCCATTCGTCTTCGAGGGCTTGTAGATATACCTTTGAGGTCTCTCCCGAAAAACAGCGACTACTGCATAATGGATTTGCACATATGCAGACCAGGGAGGATATGACGCATGGCGTTGCAAGCAAATTGGGACGATCTTCGTCTGTTGTTGGCAGTCTCGCGGCGTGGCAGCTTTCTTCAAGCTGGCCAGATGCTGGGTATTGCGGCGTCTACTGTGTCCCGCCGGTTGACCCAACTTGAGAGCGCCCTGGGCGAGCTACTCGTCGAGCGGGGCGTTGAAGGATGCTGGTTGACCTCGCGCGGCCAATCCCTCGTGGAAGTTGCCCTAGCGGCGGAGGCGGGCTTGAGGCGTCAAACCGTTACTGACATGTCCGGGCTACACACGGAGTTATTTGGCAGTGTCCTAGTCAGTGCAGGAGAGGGATTTTCGTCTTGCGTGCTGGAGGCTGCGAGTCGCTTCACCTCTCTTCACCCGCGTTGCTCGGTGGAGTTGATGGCAACAGCCGACTTTCACAAGATTGTCCGCGGTGTGGCAGACATTGCTGTACGCACAGCTCATCTAGGCGAACCGTCGCTGATTTATCGACCAATAGGCAGGCTCGCTTACGGTGTCTTCGCCGATGCAGGTTATCTGAAACGGTATCCAGGGGTGACTCCGGCCACTGCGGTTAATATTGCCTTGCTTCCTCCGCTGGACATGTTGCCGCAAATGCGTGCGGCAAAGGCCGCGGGTCTGGAACGCGCGCAGATCAGCGTGAATTCGTTCGCGGTTCAACTCGAATCGGTGAGGCGAGGAATGGGTGTGGCAGTACTGCCCCGTATTCTGGCGAAGGACCTGATCGAGCTGTTCCCGGATCTCCAACTTCCAGATATGGAAGTCTATCTGGTGACCCGGCCTCAGGCATTGAAACAGGCTCACATTAAATGTTTTTTTGCCATCCTGGAGCAGGTGCTGCTCGAAGCCCTTTCCATAGAAAATGTGGAAGGTTGCCTCTTGGGGGGGCGACCTGAAATGGGTGCATGGGGGCGCTAGACAAAAACAGAAATCGGGATGAGGGTGTGAGTTTTTTATGAGCGCGAACCACGTCGTAGCGAGATGTGACCAGGCACGGACACCCACAGTGTTCGTGCCGTTGGCCAATGCGGGGTTATGACGCCTTAAGCAACGCTGCGTATTCAACAGCATTGGTTTCGTGCGAACGTGGCGCTACCCCAGTGAGAGTATGTGCGTCGTCGGTTGCGGCAGCTGTCCAGTTTGATCGACAGCTCTACTACCCTGACAACCATGCCAGATCGCCTCACTCACCTGCTGGGTTCCTGGCTGCTGGAGGACATAGGAAGTTAGTAACCTAACGTCGGGCTTAGTTAAACGTGGTGAATGTAGTGTTGGGGAGCGGCTGACCGCTTCTGGCCGAGGCTGTGTAAAAACGTTTTTCAGCGCGACAGGTACTCAAAACCGGACTGGAAATCGCGCTTCTACGCAAACCCCTGGAGAGCCTCGACAGTTCAAGAGGTCCAGCATACCCCCGCTGTTCTGGCTGAGCGCTAGAACCGACGACAAGAGGATCATTGCCGGCGTCGATAGTCACCATCACCTCAATGAAGTTCTCATAAAAAATCCGCGGCGTAACATCAGCTCCAGACCCAACAACTACACCCCGGAGCACACCATCATGAAACGCCAAATCTTCCTCAGCATCGCTTTCTCGGTTTTTGCAGTTAACGCTTTCGCCGCTACCTCTGTTCACCCGGTTGTCGCTGAAGGCGGCTCGGATCGTCTGATTGAAAGTCGTGTGGCAGAAGGTGGTTCCGACCGTCTGATCGAAAACCGCGCGGCATAAATGGATAGCTTTACCGAAGCACTCAACGAAGAGCCCGGCCTGACAAGCCGGGCTTTTTCGTGCACAAAATAAATCGATCCCTGCTTAATGCCTCCGCCGCACCTGTGATACATAACACCTGATTGTGAGTCCCGTTCCCAATGAGGTTTGCCGATGCCCCGTTCCCCACATTTACCGCAACTGCTGATCTGCGCCGTCCTCGGTTTATTCGCCAGCAGCGCACAGGCCAGTGCGCCCTCCCCGGCGCCCGATAGCTTGCAACCGCTGCTGGTGACGTTGAACGAGCGCCTGAGCATTGCTGATCTTGTGGCGCTGACCAAGTGGGACAGTGGCAAACCGATCCAGGACAGTGCCCGGGAAGCGCAGGTCATCGCCAACGCCAGGAAGCTGGCCGTCGAGCACAAACTGAACCCGGACGAAGTAGCCGAATTGATCGCCGCACAGATTGAAGCCAACAAGCTGGTGCAGTACGGGCTGGTGGCCCAATGGCGAGCGGCTGGCAAGGCGCCTGACACGCCGCGGCCGGACCTCGCCAATCAAATCCGGCCACAGCTCGATGAGCTGCAAAACCGCCTGTTGCAGCAATACGCCGCCTTCGCGCCCTATCGCAAAGACCCGCAATGCGCGGACTGGCTAGCCAAAGAACGATCCCGCCTGGTCAAGGACGGTCTGCATGGTCAGGCACTGATACGCGCCACCGGGGAGCTGTGTGTCGCTGGTCAGTGACTGAGCAGCTTTAAAGCGGTCTCTAAAAAGAAGCCCAGCCTGATCAGCCGGGCTTCTTCTTTTTTGTGAGCTACTTTTAGTGCATCCGCAGGGTCGCAAGTCGGCCTTGGCGGCACTCTTGAATGTCTCACGGCCAACCATCGGAGCTGAAATGTCTGAACTGAAACTGCACCCCAAAGCCGCAGAATCCCTGAACCAGTGGCACGACATGATCAGCAAGGGTGATTTGAGTGCCTTGCCCGGCTTGCTGGACCCACAGGCGATATTCCGCTCCCCGATGGCTCACACGCCTTACCCGGGTGCAGCCGTGGTGTCGATGATCCTCAACACGGTCATCGAGGTATTTGAGGATTTTGTCTACCACCGGGAACTGTCGACCGCAGACGGCTTGAGCGTCGTCCTGGAGTTCAGCGCCAACGTCAGCGGGAAAGCGTTAAAGGGCATCGACATGATCCGGTTCAACGAACAAGGAAAAATCGTTGAGTTTGAGGTGATGGTCCGTCCCTTGAGTGGCCTGCAAGCCTTGGGCGAGCAAATGGGGCAACGCCTTGGCGCTTACCTGGCGGCCAGCAAAGCCTGAAGACGTTGCATCGCCTTGGACGATGCCTCTGTTCCCCGCTTGGTGTTAAATAGAGCGCGAAAAGCAGCGCAACGAGAACACCGATGAACACCCATTTTGAGATTAGTGATGTCCCTGAGCCCAACATTCATCGCGTCGCCCATCAGCAGACGGTGGTAACAGCATGATCGAGGTCACCGAAGTTTCCATTGCCGAACTGCGGGCTGCGCTCGAATCGGGCCAAACCACTGCGGTTGAGCTGGTGCAGGCCTATCTCGCCAGGATCGATGCCTACGACGGACCCGACACGCCCACCGCCCTCAACGCGGTAGTGGTTCGAAACCCCGAGGCGCTGAACGAGGCGCAGGCGTCCGATGCCCGTCGGGCCAAGGGCGAGACGCTGGGTCCGCTCGATGGCATTCCCTATACGGCCAAGGACAGTTACCTGGTGAAGGGGCTCACCGCCGCCTCCGGCAGTCCCGCCTTCGCCAACCTGATTGCCTATCGCGATGCGTTCACGATCGAACGGCTTCGCGCTGCCGGCGCGATTTGCCTGGGCAAAACCAACATGCCGCCGATGGCAAACGGCGGCATGCAGCGCGGGGTCTATGGCCGTGCGGAAAGCCCGTACAACGCTGACTATCTCACCGCCCCCTTTGCCTCGGGCTCATCGAACGGTGCCGGTACGGCAACGGCCGCCAGCTTCGCGGCATTCGGTCTCGCGGAAGAAACCTGGTCGAGTGGACGCGGTCCTGCCTCGAACAATGGTCTGTGTGCCTATACGCCTTCACGCGGGGTCATTTCGGTGCGCGGCAACTGGCCCTTGACGCCGACGATGGACGTTGTGGTGCCGTTTGCCAGAACCATGGCCGACCTGCTCGAGGTCCTTGACGTGGTGGTGGCGGATGATCCCGACACCCGTGGCGATCTGTGGCGGATGCAACCTTGGGTGCCGATTCCAAGTGTCGCCTCGGTGCGCCCCGCTTCCTATGCCGAGTTGGCCGTGAAGTCCGATGCACTGGCAGGAAAGCGCTTCGGCGTGCCGCGCATGTACATCAACGCGGATCCCGAAGCGGGTACCAGCGATGCGCCTGGCATCGGTGGTCCGACGGGGCAGCGAATCATCACCCGCCCATCCGTGATCGGGCTCTGGGAAGAGGCTCGCAAAGCACTCGAAGCCGCTGGCGCCGAAGTCATCGAGGTCGATTTCCCGCTGGTCTCCAATTGCGAAGGTGATCGCCCGGGTGCGCCGACCGTATTTACGCGGGGCCTGGTGTCCAAGGCGTTCCTGCATCATGAATTGTGGGATCTGTCGGCGTGGGCGTTCGATGATTTTCTGAGGGCCAATGGCGATCCCAAGTTGAACCGCCTGGCCGATGTCGACGGTCCACTGATTTTCCCCCACGACCCAGGCACGCTCCCCAACCGGGAGGACGAGCTTGCCGCAGGCATGGACGAGTACGTGAAGATGGCCGAACGCGGCATTACCCCGTGGGATCAGATCACCACCCTGCCCGACGGACTGCGCGGACTTGAACAGACGCGTCGGATCGATCTTGAGATTTGGATGGATCGGTTGAGGCTCGATGCGGTGCTGTTTCCGACGGTGGCCGACGTGGGGCCGGCGAATGCCGATGTCGATCCGAAGTCTGCGGATATCGCGTGGAGCAATGGCATCTGGGTCGCCAACGGCAACCTCGCCATCCGGCACCTGGGCGTCCCCACAGTCACAGTGCCGATGGGGGTCATGCCAGACATCGGCATGCCCGTCGGGCTGACATTTGCCGGTCGTGCCTATGACGATTCGACGCTGCTGCGCCTGGCTTCGGCGTTCGAGTCGATCGGCACGAAACGATTGATCCCGCCTCGCACCCCTCCCTTGCCGGTTGGTAAACAATAGAACGGCCGGGATTGGCGTGTTACACGCGCCAATCCCGTCCACTGGTTGACCGTCGTCCCCCGGGATTCAGCGCCGCTGAAACGTCTGAAGGTACGCCAACAGGTTTTCGATCTTTTCCGGGTCGCTGAGGCCCCAGAAAATCATGCGGGTGCCGGGCACCACTTTTTTTGGCGCTTCGAGGTACGCGGTCAGCGTTTCGCGGGTCCAGACAATGCCGGCTGATTTCATCGCATCAGAGTATTGGTAATCCGTGGTGCTGCCCGAAGGGCGTCCAAAAATGCCATTGAGTTGCGGCCCAAAAGAGCCGCGCGCCGACTCCCCGACCTGATGGCAGCCACCGCATATCCGCTTGAACAATGTTGCACCCGCCTCAGCATCGCCGGCCGCGTGTGCGTGTGCGCTGAACACCCCTGCATTGAGCATCAGGGCGAAGGTGAGTACGGCGGTTTTCTGCATGTCCTGCTCCCAATCATCTGTGGCTTGGCGCCAGCGAATCAACTCGCACCCGCTTGAAACTTCTTCCTGTAAGCCGCCGGCAGCAAACCCACTCGCTGGCGGAACAGTCTACGGAACGAATTGCCGTCTTCGTAGCCCACGGCGTAAGTGATGCTGTCGAGTGTCATGCGGGTGGACTCAAGCAGCTGCTTGGCCTTCTCCAGACGCAGGGTTTGCAGGTAGGTAATGGGCGTGTAACCGGTGGCCTCCTTGAAACGCCTTTTGAAGTTCCTGACGCCGAACCCGAATCGCTGGGCGACGTCATCAATCAACAGCGGCTGTTCGAAGTGTTCCTCCAGCCAGTGTTGAACCCGCAGGATGTCGCCATCCCCATGGTTCTTCGGCAATGACCACATCACGTACACCGATTGCTCGCTGCGCACAGCGTCGACCAACAAGTATTTGCCGCACTTTTGCGCCAGTTCCAGTGAAGCGAACCGGCGCACGAGGTGCAGTAAAAGATCCATGGAGGCGCTCGCGCCCCCGCAAGTGATCACGCGATTGTCCTCGCAGAGGATCTGCGTCTCCTCCAGACAGACCTCGGCATACCGACGACGAAACAGGTCTGCAAAGGCCCAGTGCGTGGTGGCACGAATGCCCTCCAGCAAGCCCGTTTCGGCCAGCAGGAATGCCGCCGTGCACATCGACGCCACCACGGCACCCTGCGCATGCTGTTGACGCAGCCATGGTCCATACGCTGAAAAGGCCGGCAAGGCGTCCTTCAGGGTGAAGAGGAATCCGGGGATCAGCACCAGATCGGTTCGCGGGATCTCGGCGGTGGACAGGTCCACGCGCAACGCCTGCCCTCCCCACGCAGCGACATCGTCGCCATCAAGCGAGGCGATGACCACTTCAAAAGGCGCGCCGGCCGTGTCGGCGAACAGGTTGGCGGCGCTGAGTACTTCCAGGGCCATCGTGGCGCTGGCGGCGGAACATTGATCCGCCAGTAAAAGCGTGACGTGCATAAATGATCCTATTGCGCTTTTCGCATGAAAAAAGTCATTTGCGCACCTACCTTACCCGATCCTTCCGCCCTAAAGTGCACCGGTCATTCAATCATCGGCGTACTTATGAATCTCTGGTTCCGACTTTTCCTCATGCTGTTTCGTCGTCCGTGGCGCAAGCCGGTTGACGCCTTGGCCACCACCGTCGTCCACATGCGCGTCTGGCCACTTGATCTCGACCTCAACCGGCACGTTACCAATGGCCGCTATTTCACCCTGGCCGATATAGGACGCATGGACTACGTGTTGCGCAGCGGTGCATTCCGGGTGGCGTTGCGCAATAAGGCCGTGCCGATCGTTGGGGACACCTGGGGCAAGTTTCGTCGTGAGCTGAAACTGTTCGAAGCATTCGAGATTCACACCAGGATGCTCGGCTGGGACAACAAGTGGAGCTTTATGGAGCACCGCTTCGTGAGCAAGGGACGCGTGGTCGGCGTCGTGGTGATGCGGGGTCTGTTCCGCTCTGCCAAAGGCACGGTTGCACCCGGCGAGTACGCCCGGGAGCTGGGATTGGCAGAACAGTCGCCGCCAATGCCGACGTGGCTGACAGACTGGTCGCAAAGCTGCAACGACATGAGCCGTGAGCTTCGAGAGGAAGAAGGCCAGCCTGCCCGGCGCCCGCAGACCGTCGCGTAATGCTGTTCACTTAAGACATTCTTCAGTCGAGCTAGAACCTGTGGTGA
This sequence comes from Pseudomonas sp. BF-B-26, assembly GCF_019956495.1. Taxonomy (NCBI): domain Bacteria; kingdom Pseudomonadati; phylum Pseudomonadota; class Gammaproteobacteria; order Pseudomonadales; family Pseudomonadaceae; genus Pseudomonas; species Pseudomonas sp. BF-B-26. The sequence continues at coordinate 37,669 of NZ_JAHBDP010000080.1, forward strand.
GGGGATTTATCGGAATGCCGCACCACCCCGTTCGGCTGCGAAGCAGTCGTAATCCAGACAACTTAGTCTGTCTGAAAAGACGCTGGGGCCGCTTCGCAGCCCAACGGGGCGGTGCGACGTTTCGCTAAATCCCCTCGCCACAAATGTGGACGCCGCGCTTAAGTGAACAGTATTACGGACAGTCGCGAAGGCGCGCTCGACCATTGGCAACGTTACGGCACCGCCCCGGTCAGTTTGCTCAGCACCTGGGAGCTGGCGCAGATCGAGCGTTTGCTGACGGAACTCAAAACCGCGGTTTGACCGCCTTCCACTCCGGCTTGTAACGCTGCATCTGTTTCACGTCATCGCGCTGACGAATGCCGCACGTCAGGTACTGGTCGTGCAGCTTGCCCAGTTGATCGTGATCCAGCTCCAGGCCCAACCCGGGCGCGCGGGTGATCTTCACGCAGCCATCGATGATGGGGATTTTGCCGCCCTTGATCACTTCTTCATCCGGTTCCTGCCAAGGATAATGCGTGTCGCAGGCGTAATCCAGATTGGGCACCGCGGCGGCGACATGCGCCATCGCCATCAGGCTGATGCCCAAGTGCGAGTTGGAATGCATCGATACGCCAAGGCCAAAGGTGTCGCACATTTTCGCCAGCGCCTGGGTGTCGCGCAGACCGCCCCAGTAGTGGTGGTCGGCGAGGACGATCTGCACGCTGTTCAACGCGACACTGCGGCGGAACTCATCGAAGTCGGTAACCACCATGTTGGTCGCCAGCGGCAGGCCGGTGCGCTTGTGCAGTTCGGACATGCCGTCGAGGCCCGGCGTCGGGTCTTCGTAATATTGCAGGTCATCGCCCAGCAGTTCGGCCATGCGAATCGAAGTTTCCAGCGACCAGTTGCCGTTCGGGTCGATGCGTAACGGGTAACCGGGGAACGCCTTTTTCAGCGCCTTGATGCACGACACTTCGTGCTCCGGTGGCAGCGTGCCGGCCTTGAGCTTGATGCTCTTGAAACCGTTGGCCTCAATCATGCGCCGCGCCTGGGCGACGATCTGTTCTTCGTTCAGGGCTTCGCCCCAACTGTCGGGTTTGTAGGGTGAGTCGACGTGCTGGGCGTACTTGAAGAACAGGTAGGCGCTGAACGGAATCTCGTCGCGAATCGCACCGCCCAGCAAGTCCACCAACGGCACGTTCAACGAGTGCGCCTGCAAATCCAGGAACGCCACTTCGAACGCCGAATACGCGTTGCTCACCGCTTTGCTGGCATGGGAGCCCGGCGCCAGTTCCGCACCGGCAATACTCGCCGGTTTGTTCGCCGCCACGGTGGCCTGCACGATGCGACGCAGTTGATTGAGGTTGAACGGATCGAGGCCGATCAGTTGATCTTGCAGTTGCTGCTGGATCAACAGCGCCGGGGCGTCACCGTAGCTTTCACCCAGGCCAATGTAGCCGTTGTCGCTTTCAATCTCGATGATCGAGCGCAGCGCAAAAGGTTCGTGGATACCACTGGCATTCAGCAGCGGCGGATCACGGAAGGCGATGGGGGTGACGGTGACTCGTTTGATTTTCAAGAGGCTGCTCCCTTTGAACCTGAACTCAAGGCTTGATGACTGATGGATTTTTCAGGCGTCGCGACGTCGCCGCGCGGTGCCGTGCGGGCGAAAAAGATCACCACGGCCGCGACCAGTGACGTGGCCGCCAAACCGTAGAGGCCGCCTTCGATGGAGCCGGTTTTTTGCTCCAGGAAACCGAACGCTGTCGGGGCAACGAAACCGCCGAGGTTGCCAATGGAATTGATCAGGGCGATCACGGCAGCGGCGATGCGAGCATCCAGATAGCCTTGCGGAATCGGCCAGAACAATGCCGAGGCGGCCTTGAAACCAATGGCGGCAAAACAGATGGCGACGAAGGCAAAGATTGGCCCGCCGGTGGTGGACATGAACATGCCGAACGCGGCGATCACGAGGGTCAAGGCCACCCAGGCTTGCTGGTGTTTCCATTTGCTGGCCATGGCGGCGAAGCCATACATCGCGATGATCGAAATGATCCACGGAATCGAGTTGAACAGGCCCACCTGAAAGTCGCCGAGGTTGCCCATTTTCTTGATCATGCTCGGCAGCCAGAACGTGGCGCCGTAGATGGTCAGGGCGATGGAAAAGTAGATGAAGCAGAACAGCGCGATTTGCTTGTCGGCCAGCAGCTTGAACATCGACGGCTTGACGCTCTGTGTGGCTTCGCGGGCCTGTTGTTCTAGGGCGATGGCGTCAACCAGTGCGTCCTTTTCTTCGGCGCTCAGCCATTTCGCCTCGCGCGGATGGGATTGCAGCCAGAACCAGACAAATCCGCAAAGCACGATCGAGGCAAAGCCTTCAATCAGGAACATCCACTGCCAGCCATGCAGGCTGAAACCGCTGACGTTCAACAGCGCGCCGGAGACGGGACCGGAGATCACCGAAGCAATGGCCGAACCGCTGAGGAATATCGCCATGGCCTTGCCGCGCTCGGTCGACGGCAGCCATTGGGTGAAGTAGTAAATGATGCCGGGGAAGAAGCCTGCTTCGGCGGCACCGAGGACAAAACGCAGGACATAGAAGCTGGTTTCACCGCGCACAAACGCCATCGCCATTGCCGCCGCGCCCCAGGTGAACATGATGCGTGTCAGCCAGGCGCGAGCGCCGTAGCGTTGCAGCAGCATGTTGGAGGGGACTTCGAAGATCGCGTAACCGATAAAGAACAACCCTGCACCCAGGCCGTAGGCGGCTGCGCCGATGCCGAGGTCGGTTTCCATGTGGCTGCGCACGAAGCCGATGTTGACCCGGTCGATGTAGTTGACGATGAACATCACCACGAACAGCGGCAGCACATGATGCTTCACCTTGGCCGCAGCGCGGGCGAGTACATTCGGGTCCGGCGGACTCTGGACGGTATTCAAGGGGCAACTCCCAATCATTGTTTTTTTAGGGACAGGCCGATGATGGACGCAGGTATTGATCCCGTCTAATCTAACTTGGCATTCGATTGATACCTGGATTAGATCAATGTTCGAACTGACTCAACTGCGCTGTTTCACTACGGTGGCGACTGAACTTAATTTCCGCCGTGCCGCCGAACGGTTGAACATGACCCAACCGCCCCTCAGTCGACAGATTCAACTGCTGGAACATCACCTGGGTGTCGAACTGCTCACCCGCACCACCCGCAGCGTCGCCCTGACCGCCGCCGGCCGCGCCTTCTTCATCGAAGCGCAGAACCTGCTGGAGCGCGCCCAGCAAGCCGCCGTCACCGCCCGCCGTTTTGCCGAGGGCGACATCGGCTCGGTCAACATCAGCTTCGTCGGCAGCGCGGTGTATGAATTCCTGCCCAAGGTCATCGCCGAGGCGAGGCTCAAACAGCCGCATGTGAAAATCGACCTGATGGAGATGAACACCTACCAGCAGCATGAAGCACTGCGTGCGCGGCGTATCGATTTGGGCATCGTTCGCGCGCCGTTGCTGGAGCCGGGATACGCCACCGAATGCCTGGTGCGTGAACCGTTTGTATTGGCGGTGCCGAGCAGTCATCGGCTGGCGAGCGCCGAAACCGTGTCGGTCAAAGACCTCGATGCGCAGCCTTTCCTGATGTACTCCCACGCCGCCTACCCGCCGTTCAACGAACTGCTGACCGGCATGCTCCGCTCTGCCCGCGTCGCCCCGGAATACGTGCAATGGCTCGGCTCATCGTTGACCATCCTGGCCCTGGTCAACGCCGGCATGGGCCTGGCCCTGGTGCCTCGTTGCGCCACCAGCGTGGTGTTCAAGAACGTGGTATTTCGCGATATCGATTTGAGCGAAGGTGTGCAGAGCGAGCTGCATTTGATCTGGCGCGAGAACAATGACAACCCGGCATTTGCGATGTTGCTGGAGGGCATTCGAAGGGCTGTGCGAGAGGGATGGGGCGTTTGAGTTTGTCCGGTCGGATCTGCCCATCAAGTGAAGTGGTCGGGAAGGAACCGGGTGGCGCAAAACGCCAGCGTGACGCAAGGCCACTGACCGCGCGACTTACGCAATTCTTGTAGCAGCAGGCTTCGCCAGCTGCTACAGATTTGAGCGTCGCGATTATCCAAACTCCAGCAACGAAAAAGCCCGGCTAAACCGTAATGCTGTTCACTTAAGCCCCAGCCCAACATTTGTGGCGAGGGGATTTAGCGAAACGTCGCACCGCCCCGTTCGGCTGCGAAGCAGTCGTAAATCCGCGAGACTCAGTCTGCTTGAATGGACGCTGGGGGCCGCTTCGCGACCCAACGGGGATAAATCCCCTCGCCACAGGTTTCTCCGATTCAAGACTCTCTTAAGTGAACAGCATGCGGCCAAACCGGGCTTTTTCGCGTCAACAGGCAGAGCTCTGCGCTTACTGAACGTTCTTCAGCTTGACCACATCACCAGAGATTTTAGTGGTGTAACCGGTCAGGACCCAGGCCCAGAACCAGTTTTCCTGCACCTGGGTGTTGATCATCGCGTCACCGCCCTTGGCTTTGATCGCCGCGTTCTGAGCGCGAACAAAACGGTTGTTCTGCTGGATCGGGATCACGCCGAACAGCAGCAGGCCAGTGGCGCTCGCTTCGCTGTGGCCCAGGACGGTGTATTGGCTGCTTTCATAATGCTGGGTGTTCATCGGCGTGCCGGTGCAACCCGCCAAAACCAGACCGAACAGGGCAACGGCGACAACTTTACTGAGGTACTTCGCTGAAAAACTCCACGAGATGTTGCCCGGGATCCATCTCTCGGGCGGCGCACACTTTAACGGATATGATGGCTAATTGGTATCGCATCCGAGCACGGGCAACTATCGGCCAAAAGCAGCTTCAGACGACGAACCCGGCCGTTGCACAGTGGTCAAACCAACTGACGGCATCGCTGCGGATCAAAGGCCTTGGGCCTGGTTCATTCAAAAGCGAAGCTTTGTAATTCACACACATCAGGGTGCGCCGGATAACGTTCAGTAGGTTCGGATCCTGTCTGGTGCAGGCGCTGACTGCTGCTCCCATCCCCTGCTCCCTTACCGGAGTACGAAAATGACTCAGTCAATGCGCTTCTTCCTCTCAATCTTCCTCGCGACAGCATCGTTAGCATCAGCGAGCCTCCTCAACTATGCAGGTGCGGCAACCGCCGAGGACCTGAATGCCGACTCCAAGCAAGCGTTGCAAACGCTTTACAAGGCCTCACCCGTTGCCAAAGACATTTCGCAGAAAGCCAAAGCAGTGCTGGTCTTCCCGAAAATCATCAAGGCCGGCCTGGTGTTTGGTGGCAGCTATGGCGAAGGCGTGCTGATGAAGGGTTCGCAAGTAGAGAATTATTACAACTCCGTAACCGGGTCCTGGGGACTGCAGGCAGGCGCCCAGTCGTATGGCTATGCGGTGTTCCTGATGACCGACAAAGCCGTGGACTATCTACGTAAAACCAAGGGTTGGGAAGTCGGCGTAGGGCCCACCGTTGTATTGGTTGATGAAGGGGTGGCGAAGAATCTGTCCAGCACGACAGTGAAGCACGATGCCTACGCGTTCATTTTCGACCAGCAGGGGTTAATGGCCGGGATCAGCATTGAAGGAACCAAGATTTCCCTGATCAAGCGCTGAAAGCCTGCCCTTCAAGGGGGTGAGGTGAATCTTCTAACCAGATTAAAGGTGCAGTACCTTGTGTTTGTAACACCCACGTTTCGCAATCCATTCAGGTTGAGAGGTGGAACTCATGAACAACATCATCTACATCGTCGGGGCAGTTGTGATTGTCTTGGTGATCCTGTCGTTTCTCGGGCTTACATAGAATCGATGACCGTCTCGTATTGGCAAGGCTGTGCCCCGCATCGCGAGGCACAGCCTGCTCTCGCTTGACCTGTTTGGCCTTTGGAAACTCAACCGTTTGCGCCGTGATCCACAGGGCGACTTGGCGGACACAGGTCCAGAGGGCAGGATCGTATTCAGGGCAAAGGCTTATTAAGCCGCCCATCAAGGGCAAAAGGTTCTTGCAGCACCAACTCGTACAACCCACTAGCCAATTGCGGGTTCATCAACAAATTCCAGCTATGCCGCGAGACACTAGAAGGGACCAGCACAAAAGGATGCTGACTCAACAGCTCGGCGCCGAACTGTTGCTGGCTGCGACTTGGAGTACCCGGTACCAGCCAATTAGGGTTGGCAATGCTATCGGGCTGCACCACATAAATCCTGGACGGGTCCAACACCCGGGCCTGCGTAAGACAATGGGGCTTGCAATCCAGCGCATCGAAATCTTTATGCACCGCCACCTCAAGGATGGCCGTAGAGGCGTCCAGCGCTGCATAAACCGTGGCCATACCTTTAGGGTTCCAGCGCCCACCCACCTTTTCAGCCCCCACGCCCAAATGCCAGGTGGGAGCATACTCAGCAGGATCAAGGCGCCAGAAATGAATCTCACTGCTCAAAGGGTCTTTGGCCATCAATAGACCCCATACTCAATACGCGTCAGAAAGTCAGTCACCAACTCATACCCGACCGAATTTGAAATCAGGTCGATCGGTATCTCACCATCCAGGCCCCGTGCAGGTTTGACTATCCACTGCTCGGCGAGCTCACGCGAACCCAGCACATCCGTTGCCTTTTCCAACACCTCGGCATAGTTGAGTGCTCGCGTGCTTTGCTCAGCGGTCAAAGCCTCATTGGGCGTTTTCAATCGCCGCGCCAGCGTACGATCAGACGCGCCAACGATTTTCGACAACACGCCGCATTGCTTATACACCGTGCTGTTTTCGATCATATCCAGCACCGACTGCAGCGGAAAACCGTGTTTAACGGCCCTGTAAATCTCCATACGATCATCGCTGGTTTTTCCAGAAAGCAAGACCGCAACCATCGGTGGCACGCGACTCGAACCCGGCGTTGTCACCATCGCCGTATGCTCGCCATGACTTAAGACGGTGACTGCAGCCTTAGGGGCGCGTGGCTTGACCTTGCCTTTTTGGCTGGCATCTTTAACAACCTCATCGACTGCAACATCTTTCTTCTTGGCGCTCATGGCAGCCTCCGCCGCTCTGTCATCTGGCATCAACTATAGTGCCAAATGGCAGAAAGACCTAATCCAACAACGCTTGCCTAAAACACACCGCTGTAGGAGCAAAGCTTGCTCGCGATGAACGATTACGCCGTATCCCGGGCCTGACACAAAACCCAATCACCGGCTAGCAGCGGCAACAAACACCGCGAACCTGTGGCGAGGGAGCTTGCTCCCGCTGGGCCGCGCAGCGGCCCCCAAAAGGGAACGACTGCCCAACCCAACGTCAGTTACCCACTCACCACAGCGATCTGCAGTTACGCAGGCGGTTCAATTTTATCCAGCAATCGGTTTGCCGTGATTTCAGCCACCATGACGCTGTTGGAAATGCCCAACAGGGAATAGCGCGAGCAACCCTCCAGGAGGTCCACCAACTCGTGGACCATCACATCGATCGAGGCCAGGGTTTCGACCAGAAAAACCGCCAGGGTTTCGGTCGTGGCCTCTGGGTCGACGGAAAACAGGGTGCTGCAGGTTCGCGGGGTGGCTTTGATGTCGGCAATCGACGGGAAGTGGAAGTTGAGGGCGCGCTCGGCGGCTTCGTTGAGTTTTTTTGAATCGGATTCGTACGGGGAGACCGGATCGGTGTCCGGTGGGTTGGGTGTGACCTTGAACATAGTGAAACTCCTAGAGAAATGGAGCTGCCACCATTCGCTGCGAAACGAAAAAAAGGTGGCAACTGTACGCGGGTTCGCAGACCAGGACTCTAGGAACCCGGCAGACCCTAAGGTCTCCCACGCACAGCCGCCATGACACGAATGACAGACCTGATGAAGCGTCTGCTCACGGACGGTAGACGTTGTGCGTCTAGAGTTTGCCCGGGCTGCGAAACCCGATCACTGATGGGCAGTGACACGAATCAAGTTACCGAGCGGCCCCGAGGCGCACAAGCCGGCGGATTCTGGCGCAGCCGTAGGCAACGGCGCAAGGTCTTGTGGCTTTCAGGAAGTAACCTTGATCGCACTTAAACACGCATCCTGTGGCGATGTTTAAAACATCTGACACACGCTTGAAGTCAGGCCCCGCGATAAAAAATCAACCCTGTAAGTAAGGCTCTGCAGCGTCCTGCCGATAACGACAAAGCGTCGCGCTCGATTGCCGGCGTTTTATGGACCGCAAAGCATTAGCAGGGACTTTACATGCGTCACCTCAGACACCTTACTTCGCCTCTGAATCAGCAAAAGATTGCCGACGTCACGTTCCATTTCGATCCGTCTGATCAGAACGAACTGGTGACGGTGCTTCAGCGTTTTTTTGCCGCACCGGATCAACATGCCTTGCTGGATATTCCCGAGGAAACCCGCAGCGTGTTCCTGCTCGAAGGTGAGCGCAAATGGGTGTTGAAACACAATCGCCTGACCCACTGGAAAAAGCAGCTGCAGAACTTCCTGGGCCTCAAGCGTGTGTTCGGGTTGCATGACCTGACCAACGAGTTCATCAACCTGTCGGTTGTGTCCGCCAAGTCAGAATCGTCGCCCAGAGTGGCTGCATTCGGCCACGTCGGCCGTTTTCCGTTTCTCAAGGAAGAGTATTTGCTGGTCAGTTTTTTCGACAATCATTGCAGCGTCGATGAACGGATGATCGCCCAACCCGAGCAGGCGCAAACGCTGCTGTCGGACATTTTCCAACTGTTCGGGCAGACGCTGGTCGAGGGGTTTGTGCACATGGACCCGCACCCCAAAAACATCCTGATCGGCCCCGATGGCAGGCTGCGCCTGATCGATTTCGAATGCTGCGCGCATACGGTGCTGGATCACGACTTCAGCCTGGGTTTTCTGCTGGGTTACTTCTATCGCTTCTGGTTCAACACGTTCATATCGGTGGAAGACTACAACGCCTGCTGTGAACGCTACTTGAAGCATCAGCACCCAGCGTTGAACCGTGAAGTTTTCCAGGCGGTGTATGAACGTTTTCGCGACCGTGATGTTTCCCGGAGCACCCGTTACCGCATCCTCACGAGCCCCAAGGCCCACGCTGCATTCCTGCGCGAGTTGAGGTAACCGGCAGCGGTTGGCTCAGCCTTGTTTCAAATCGAGGCAGTAGGTGTAGTAACCCGTATCGCGCACATAGCCCAGGGATTCATACAACCGTTGCGCGCCGACATTGTCCGTGGCTGTTTCCAGCACCATGCCTTTGGCGCCGGTCAACAATGCAAAGGCTCGCGCCGTGTTCATCAGCAACGTGCCTACGCCCTGCCCTCGGGCGGCAGGTGCTGTGAAGAGGTCGCCGAGCAGCCAGGTGCGGTGCGCGTCGATGGAGGAGAACGTCGGGAACAACTGGACGAAACCCAGCGCTTCGCCGCTGGGAGCCTGGGCGAAGAAAATCGCGGATTCATCCCGGGCAATGCGCTCGGCGATGAAGTCGCGAGACTGCGGCAGGTTCGACGGCTGGCCGTAGAAGCCTCGATAGGCATCGAACAGGCTGGCGATTTTATCGAGGTGGGATGCGTCGGCGCGCAGGGCCTGGATGTCCATGTTGATCGTTTCCTTGCGGATTGACTTGATGAGCGGGAAAAGGGAAATGTAGATCAAAAGATCGCAGCCTGCGGCAGCTGCCGCAGGCTGCGATCTTTTGGCCTTAAGGCTTTTCAGTTCTGCGCAGGGGCCACCGCTGGCATTGATGTCCTGGCCAGCCCGTAATAAACAATCCCCGGCACCACCAGACCGACGATCCAGGAAATATCGACACCGCCGAGCTGCGCGACCATCGGCCCGGAGTAGAAGTGCGTATCGACGAAGGGCAACTGGATCAATACACCGATGACATACACGCTGATCCCCCGCATGTTCCAGCGACCATAACGGCCCGCCGGGTCGGACAACGCCGGGATGTCATAGCGCTCTTTGTTGATGAAGTAGTAATCCACCAGATTGATCGCGCTCCACGGTGTGAAGAAGGTCAGCAAAAACAGGATGAAGTACTTGAAGGTGTTGAGAAACGAGTACTGCCCCAGCAGCGCGAGCGTGGTGGACGCCGCGACAATCAGCAGCACAAACACCATCCGCTGTCGGGCGGAGATCTCCAGACGACTGCGAAAACCACTGATGATGGTGGCCACGCACATGAAGCTGCCATAAGCGTTGAGCGTGGACACCGTGACCTTGCCGAACACCACGCTCAGGTAAAGCAGGGACGCCATCACACCGGTACTGCCCAACCCGACGATGGTCGCCACCTCGTGACCACGGAAATTCGCACCGGCCAACGCCGCGGCGAACACCCCCAGCACCATGGACGCCTGGGCGCCCAGCACCGTGCCAAGCCCGACGGCAGCAAACGTCTTCCACGACGAGGTTTTGCTCGGCAGGTAGCGTGAGTAGTCAGCCACATAAGGGCCAAAAGCGATCTGCCAGGACGCGGACAACGACACCGCCAGCAGGAAAGTACTCCAGCCGAAGTGACGGTTTTCCAGCAACAGGCCGATATCGTTGAGGGTCATCAACCGGGTAAACAAATAGACGAAGGCAATGATGCCCAACACGCTGGCCACCCGGCCGACCAGGTGAATGACCCGGTAACCGAAGATCGTCAGAAACGCGATGCACGAGGCGAAAATCAGGATGCCGGCGCTGTCGCTGACATGGATCAACTGGGCAATCGCCTGCCCCGAAAGTACCGCGCCGGTGGCGCTGAAACCGAGGTACATCAGGCACACCAGCACAATCGGAATGGCCGCCCCATAGACCCCGAACTGCACGCGACTGGAGATCATCTGCGGCAATCCAAGCTTCGGCCCTTGCGCCGCGTGCAGCGCCACCACGGCACCGCCGAGCACCTGGCCGATCAGCAAGCCGATGAGCGACCAGAACACATCGCCGCCCAGCACCACGGCCAGGGCGCCGGTGACGATCGCGGTGATTTGCAGGTTGGCGCCGAGCCACAGGGTGAACTGGCTGTAGAGGCTGCCATGACGCTCAGCCTCGGGAATGTAATCGATCGAACGTGTCTCGATCAGGGGACTTCGCTGCTGACTATCGCTGGCCTTGGTCATTACGCTGTTTTCCTTTGAGGCGCTTGTTTTCAGGGGGTGGACTCGAACGTTTAGAACGCCTTGCTGGCGCTCGCAACCACCGTGGCGGAGCACAAATCACCATAGCCGTACCAGCTCGTGCATTCGCTTTTCGACAGGTTGGTATCAATGTAGCTAAGGCCCCAGGTCACACCCACGAAGTCACGGGTCAACTTGGCTTCCCACTCGGTGTAGGCATCGCGGCTTTCGCCGCTGGCGGACCAGAAAGCCGGGTCTTTGACATCGTTGCGACCTACGCGCAGGTCCAGGCCGATGTCGGCCGGCAATGCGATTTTGTAGCTGAGGTAGGTGTAAAGGGTGTCCTGGTCCTCGCCAAAAAAGTTAGGCGTATCGTTTGAGTAGTTGGCGCCGAGCTTCACGCCATATACGTCAAGGATGGCGTAGACCTCGCTCATGTTGAATTGGCCTTCCTTTGGATAGTCGTACTTGATGTACCCCAGGTCGAGGCTGATGGCCTCGGTCGCCTGCCAGTAGTAGCCCGCGTAATACTCGAGTTCCTGCCGGGTCTTGAACTCGCCGCCGAAATCGACGTTCGAGGTCCAGGCGCCCACGTACAGGCCGCTGCTGTGCACCAGCGTGGCGCCGGCCTGAGCCGCCGGGTCACCCAGGGTTTGCGAAATGCCACGGGAGCGGTAATCGCTGAAGACTCCCAGGGTCATGTCCAGATTGAAGTCATCGTTGAGTGTCAGTGCCTGGCTGGTCAGGGGTGCCAATACAAGTGTGGCAAGGGTCAAAACTGAGCGTGCGTTCATACAAGTCTCTTATTGTTATGGAGGTGCGGGTTATTTCAGGCATGGCGATGCCGAGCCCCTCGTCATGCGAGGAGCCAGGCGTCTGTTGCGGGGTGCGGGTGAGCGGAGGGTCAGGACGCGGGCGCGTACACCTCTTTGCCGGCAAAGAAGGTCTTCAGGACCTTGGTGTCGAACAGTTCGTCGTCGCTGACTTTGAAGACATCACGGTCGAGGATGATCAGGTCGGCCTGTTTGCCGGGGGTCAGCGAACCAATCTGCTGCTCCAGGCGCAGGGCCTTGGCGGCATTGAGCGTGTAGGCGTAGAACATGGTCTGGCGATCGATGCTTTCCTTGGCATTCAACACGCCCAGCGGCCCTTTGCGCGTGCTGGCCTGAGCGATGGCGTTCCATGGATTGGGGCTGGACACCGGCCAGTCACTGCCACCGGCGATGACCGCACCGGCGTTATGCAGGGACTTGGCGGGATACTGATAACCGTAAGCAAACGCGCTGATATAGGGTTTGACGAGCTCGACGGTGTAACTCTCGCCGGTGGCCCACAGCAATTGCATGGAGGCGATCACGCCAAGTTGCTTGAAGCGCGCAAACTCTTTGGGGTTGACCAGTTGCAGGTGGCTGATGCTATGGGCCACCGGTGTCGGGTTGAGTTTGCGCGCGTAGGCAAAACCATTGAGCGATTCACGCACCGCACGGTCGCCGACCGCATGCATGTGCACAATCCAGTCGCGCTTCTCCGCTGCCACCACCAACTCACCGAAGTGCGCAGGGTCGATCAGCAGTTGACCGTTTTTATGGCTGTTCTTGAAGGGAACGATGACCGCGGCGGTCTGCCCCGGAAACTCCAGAACGCCGTCGGCGAATACCTTGATCCCAGGGAAACTCAGGTTAGGCACACCCTCGAATTTCTTCATCACCTTGGCCAGCACTTCCAGGTCGGCCGGCCGACTTTTCGGGTTGGTCAACAGCAGCGCGGCGACGTGGGCATTGAGCTCGCCCTTCTCTGCCAGTTCGCGGTAAAGCGGCAACACGCCGTAACTCTGCTCGGTTGCCTTGAAATCGAACAGCGAATCGCCGCTGCCGGCATTCGCCGCCGCGTCCATCCAGGCAGTGACGCCGTATTGATTGTTGACCTTCACCGCCTCGCGGGCAGCTTTCAACATGATCTCGTCGCTGGGCGCGGGGATCTGGCTGCGTATCAGGTCCCAGCGCGACTCGGCAAAATAGCCGTTGGGAGTGAAGTCCGCGTCATGACCCACATAGCTGCGATCCTGTTCCGAGAGGCCTTTTACCAGCGCCGCGTCGATCTTCAGGCGCTTGAGCATGGTGTTGTTGGCCCAGCCGGTGTGCCCGTCGATCCCGCTGAGGACCACCGGTTGATCCGCCCAGCGTCCCTGATTGAAGCGCTGGCCCAGCTCCCGGCTCTTGTCCCAATACGCCGAACTGACCCCGGCGATGCTGATCACGTCACCGGCACGGGCGATGCCCGCCTGATCCTGTTCGATGATCCACTGTTCAAGCTCCGGCAGCGGTTTGACTTCATCCAGCAGGTTGGCGCCCATGCTGTCCAAGGCTGCAACCACCGGGTGGCTGTGGGTATCAATCATTCCCGGCATCAGCACCTTGCCCGCCAGATCGATCCGTTGCGTGTGGGTGTCGGCCAGGGCGTTGATTTGGGCATTACTGCCCACTTTGAGGATCTTGCCGTCTTGCACGGCCACTGCCTGGACCAGTCCCTGACCGGGCTCGGCGGTGAAGACCTTGCCGTTGAACAACACAAGGTCAGCGGCGGCCATGGCCTGCACCGAAGAAAAAGCCAGGGCTGCGGCCAACAGGTTTGGAATAAATCGCTGCATCGGAACACTCTCTTTTTTTATTGGGCTGGGCGGGAGGCTGATGCCTGGGACAATGCCTTCGGATCAAGGCCAACGAATGGCGCCTTGGCCCACACGACCCGGCCGCCCACGATCGTCAGCAGCACGTTATTGCGGGCCAACGCCTCCTCGGGCACCTGCATGAAGTTCTTGTCCAGAACGATCAGGTCCGCAAACTTGCCCACCTCGACCGAACCGACGACAGCGTCCAGCTTCAGTTGCTCGGCAGCGTTGATGGTGATGGTGCGCAGCACTTCAGTGCGCGACAGCGCCGGGTCGGCATTCAGCCTGCCCGCATACTTGGGGCCGTAGCTGTGCGGGTTCAGCGGATCGCCTGAGCGGGTGACACCGATCTTCAGCGCCAGGAACTCGTCGAGCGGGTCGACCGGCCAGTCGCTGCCATACGCCACGCGGCCGCCGGCACGGGCGATGCTGCCGGAGGGCTCCATGCGGGCAAATCGCGCTGCCCCTAAATGCTCGTTGGTACCGTCGACCGTGGACGGTGCCTGCTGGGCCCACTGGAAGGACATGTTGGCGGTCACGTCGAGCGCCTTGAAGCGCGCATAGTCGGCAGGGTCCACCGACTCGTTGTGAGTAATGGCTGGGCGGAAACCATTGCCGGGTAGTTGCTGGCGCACATATTCGATGCCGTTCAGTGAGTCACGCACCGCGCGGTCTCCGGTGGCGTGAAGGTGCGGATCGAGGCCGGCCTGAACGGCCTTCAGCAGCAGCGGATTGAGCACTTGCGGCGGGAAGTAAAGCTCGCCGGTGTTCTTGCCGGGTGTCCACTTCGGCGCTGTATCGGTGCCGGCATTGCGCAGGTACGGCGTCAACATGGCACCGGTGTCCGCCGGCGCGTTGATGATGCCGTCCATGAACAGTTTGACGTGGCGCATGCTCACGCCCGGCGCCGGTTTCGCTTCGCCCTGGTCGTAGGTGGTGGCCAGTGCCTTGGCCTCGGCGATGGTTTTGTCCGGGTCGGCAGCGGCGGCGGCCGGGTCGAGTTTGATCGCCAACAACGCCCGGGCCGTCAGCTCACCCGACTGTTGCAGGGTGGTAAACGCTTTGCCGTTTTCCGGCCCCGACAAGGCATCGAAGAAACTGGTGATGCCTTGCTGGCGCATGGCGTCGAGCGCTGCGCGGGTCTGATTGAGTTTCTCAGCATCGGTGGCGGGCGGCACCACAGCGGCCATGGCCTCGGCGGCTCCGTCTTCGCAGATGCCGTTCGGGTTGCCGGCGCTGTCGCGCATGTACTTGCCATCACCGGGATTGGCCGTGTGCTTGTTGATGCCGGCGACCGCCAGGCCGCGGGAGTTGGTCAGCACCGTATGGAAGTCGGTGGAGCGGACTCGAATTGGGCGATTGGTCTTGAGCGCGTCCAGTGTCGACTTGTCGGCGTCGCCGTCCAGTCCGGTCATGCCAATGCGGTCCCAGCTGCCCACTTCGAGCCAGACATCGGGGCCTTTGCCCTTGTCGGCATCCAGGCACGCCTGGATGGTTTCCTGGAAAACCTTGCGGGTCATCGTCTGGTATTTCAGGTCGCACAAGGTCATGGCGCGGCCGCCATCCCCCGGATGCATGTGCGCATCAATGAAGCCCGGCATCAGCATGCGCCCCGCCAGATCGATCAGCTGTGTCTGCGTGCCAATGTACGAGGCAACCCCGGCATCGCTGCCGACATAAACAATCTTCCCGCCCGTGACGGCGATCGCCTGCTGCACGGAATTCTTGCCGTCGACGGTGTAGACATAGCCGTTGCGCATGACCATGTCGGCGCCTGTCGAAGCGTGTGTCTGACACCCCACCAGCGCCACACTGGAAAATGCCGTTGTCGCGGCAACGGCGATAAATAGCCTGGAAAATTTCAACTGCCTCACCTCTATTTTTATAGTTTTGGAAGTGGCCCGAACGGACGGTCGCAAGCCCCTGATATGCAGGGCATACCCTATAGAGCGCGGCGGTCGGATGGACCTCCACAAATGAGGAGGGGTAAGGCAAATACCGGTCAGCGAAGCAGCAACACAGGCCTTGTGGCAGCGGCCCTGTGGCGAGGGGATTTATCCCCGTTCGGCTGCGAAGCAGTCGTGAATTCAGACGACGCGGTGCATCAAATAGACCGTGCGTTCAGGTTTTACGACTGCTTCGCAGCCGAACGGGGCGGTGCGACGTTTCGCTAAATCCCCTCGCCACAGGGCCGCGGCTACAAGGACTGTTATAGCTGAAGGGGCAGCTGCTTAATTACGACGTGCAGTTTGCGCAAGCGAGGTCGATGAGCGCAGGACAGAACCCAGCTCCACTTTGCTCTTCACGCCGAGCTGCAAGTAGCAGTTGCGCAGATAGGTGCGCACTGTGGCCGGACTCAGTGCAAGGATTTTGGCAATTTCCTTATAGGAGTGGCCGGCAGCGAACAGCATCGCCGCCGTGCGCTCGCGTGGCGCCAACACCACTCCGCGCGCCTGCATTTCGAGTGACAGAATGACGTGCTCGGCGTTGGGGCTAAGTGTCATCGCAGTACGACCCAGGCGAATCACGCAGGGCGCCTTTTGCAGTTGTGCGATGACATCAACGGGAAGCATTGAACCGCTCCACCCAGGCAATTCGCGCTGAATCGCGGCGCACAGACTTGCGCCCACATACAACAGACTGCCGTCCATCCGGGCGACCCCGAAGTCACTCGCCCCGTTGCCCGTGTCGCAGCGGATCATGTCCTGCACCTGAAAGCGCCACAACTGCAACAGATGGTCGCAGAACGCCGAAAACAATCCGTCCTCGCTGTCATTGAAAGCCTGTGCGTGAAGGCCACGGTAGAGACAAACGAAGAACACTAAGCCGCTTTCAGGGAGTTCGAACGTGATGCACATCAGGTAGTAGAGATCGTGCCGCCGTGCGAAGTCGTTCACCTCCTCGCAGGGATCGGTGAACCCACTGTCACGCACCACTTCCCCGGGTTGACTCAAGGTCTCCTGGGAAAATCGGTCGCTGACCGCCACTTTGTGCCATTCGACGGCAAACGACTCAGGCAGATTGATCCGCCCGTGCATCCAGCTTTGAGGAGTACTGGCGTCTGACGTCGACATCTCGCCCCACCATGCCGAAGCGAAGGGCACCAGTTGGCGGAAGGCCTGCAAGCCGTCGGCGATGAATTGGGAGGCGCCGCGATCTCGAGCAAGCCGCCCCAGGTGCAACACGCAACGATTGAACGCCTTTAGCGTTGCCAGCGACGTGTTGGCGCCGACCTCATCACCCTCCTCCATTGTTTTTATCCTGTTTACTACATGGCGTATTTTTTCGACGATGCCATAGGCGCGGTTATGGCGTCCAGCGAGTGAACGGATCACCCCTCACTGTCGTACGGTTTACTCCGGCTGTCAGCAAGATGACTCAAAAACGCTAATTGCGCTAAACCGACCCTAGGGCCGGCACAACACCATCTAATCTGAATAGAGTACGACCACAAACAAGCCTCTAGCCTCTTGATACAGGGGAGTTGGGATGACCGGAAAAACAGCACACCGATGCTCGTCATGGATCCTGCCCTCCCTGCTCGCCATCAACCTGGCGCTGACAGCGGGATGTTCAGGCAAAGCGACGACGGCTCGCTATTCGGTCTCAAGCCTGGGCGACAGCTGCTATGCAAAAGCACTTCCCACCGTCGGCGAGGGCGGCCTGGCCTGGGGCTCCACCTTGAACATGGCTCGCAAAAAATCCGTGGATAATTGCATACGCTACGCCGGGCGATCCGGTGGCACGCCGGATACCTGCAAAGTGGTGTTGGCGGAATGCAAAAATTAATAGAGCCGCAGAACCTGTGGGAGTCTGCTCGCGATAGCGGTCTTACATTCAACACATACATTGTCTGCCAGTCCGCCATCGTCGGATCGCCGCCCGGAGACAAGCTCGCTCCCACAAGGACAGGTCGTCTTCCTGACGTCGATCTGATTGGGTTTGCTCAATACATATGGATAGCCGTATATTCGGACAACCACATGTATTGAAGACGCTTCCATGCTGAACCCTGCCGCCGTATTCAAATGCCTGTCCGACGAAACTCGCACGCGGGCCACCTTGCTGATCACCCGTGAGGGAGAGTTATGCGTCTGCGAACTGGTCTGCGCCCTGAACGACAGTCAGCCGAAAATCTCCCGCCACCTCGCGCAGCTCCGGGCATGTGGCCTGCTGCTGGACCGCCGTCAGGGTCAGTGGGTGTATTACCGGCTCAACCCCGAACTGCCCAAGTGGGTTCGCACCATTCTTGAGACAACCCTGGAAGCCAACGCCGACTGGCTTGAGGAAAACAGCGCCCGACTCGAAGCGATGGGCGACCGCCCCCTCAACACTGCCGCCTGCTGCTGATCCACCACTTTATCTACCCTGGCCTTGCGCCTGCCCGCCTGAAAAGAGGAGTCGCCATGCGCGTTCTGTTCATGTGTACCGCCAATAGCTGTCGCAGCATTCTGTCCGAAGCGATGTTCAATCATCTCGCCCCGCAAGGCTTCCAGGCGATCAGCGCCGGCAGCTTCCCCAAAGGACAGGTGCTGCCGCGCAGCCTGACCACGTTGCAAGAGGCCGGGATTGCGATCGACGGGTTAAGCAGCAAAGGTAACGACGCCTTCGAGGCCAACCCGCCGGACATTGTCATCACCGTCTGCGACAAGGCCGCCGGTGAGGCGTGCCCGGTCTATTTCGGGCCGGCGTTGAAAGCCCATTGGGGATTGGAGGATCCATCAGAGGTGAAGGGGGACGAAACGGTCGCCGCCGCTGCATTCCACTCGACGCTTGCGCGCATCGAAACACGCTGCCGGGCGTTCCTCGCCCTGCCCTTCGCCCAACTTGATCGCGATGCACTGAAGCGCGAACTCGACCGCATCAGCACACTGTAACGGGAGCCCTCATGACCCACTCACTGCCTAATCTCGACGCCTCATTGATTCAGCCCATTGCCGGTGACGACGACCAACACAAACCACGAATCCTGTTGCTGTACGGGTCGACCCGCGCACGGTCATTCAGTCGGCTGCTGGTCGAAGAAGCCGCCCGTCTGCTCGAACACTTCGGTGCACAGACGCGGATCTTCAATCCATCGGGACTACCGCTACCGGATGACGCCCCCAGCGATCACCCGAAAGTTCAGGAATTGCTTGAGCTGATGCAATGGTCTGAAGGACAGGTCTGGTGTTCACCCGAGCGCCACGGCGCCATGTCTGCCGTATTCAAGGCCCAGATTGACTGGGTGCCGCTGGCCCTGGGCGCCGTTCGCCCGACCCAAGGGAAAACCCTCGCCGTCATGCAGGTCAGCGGCGGTTCCCAATCCTTTAACGTGGTGAATCAGCTTCGCGTGCTGGGACGCTGGATGCGGATGTTCACGATCCCTAATCAATCTTCCGTGCCGAAGGCTTTTCTGGAGTTTGACGAAGGCAACCGCATGAAACCGTCCGCGCTGTATGACCGGGTGGTAGACGTCATGGAAGAACTGGTGAAGTTCACGTTGTTGCTGCGCGAACGCCCGGATCTGGTTGACCGCTATTCCGAACGCAAGGAGTCGGCGGAAGTACTGACTCAGCGTGTTAATCAACGCTCGATTTGAATTCTGCGTCGTCCGAAGCCTCTACTACAGCCTGGGCTTTCTGACGCTGGCTGCCCGATATGAGCGGAGTAAAAGGCTGGTAAGGATTTTTCGATCCACCCGCACGTGTCCTATCCTTTTATCCAACCCACAACGCCGGTCACCGACATGCCCACCCCCGAATCCACCCTCCTCGACAGCTGGCACCACAACGCCCAGTCCTGGATCGACGCCATCCGCACCGGCGCCATCGAAAGCCGCCTCAAGGTCACCGACCAGGCCATCCTGCTGGCGGTGTTGGGCCGTCAGCCCGAGCACGTGCTCGACCTGGGCTGCGGCGAGGGCTGGCTGTTGCGCGCGCTGGCTGAACGGGGCATCAAAGCGGTCGGTGTGGATGGCGATGCGACGCTGGTCGAGGCGGCGCGGGCGGCGGGCTCTTCGCCGGTGCATGTGGCGAGCTATGAAGCATTGGTGGAAGCGAAGGTGGAGATCGGCCGCGACTACGACCTGATCTGCGCCAACTTCGCCCTGCTGCACCAGGACATCATCCCTCTGCTCACGGCCATGAACGCCCTGCTCGCCCCTGGCGGCGCGCTGGTGATCCAGACGCTGCATCCATGGACCGCAGCGGCGGGCGACTATCAGGATGGCTGGCGGGAAGAGACCTTTGCCGGGTTCAAGGGCCAGTGGCAAACCATGCCGTGGTACTTTCGCACCTTGTCCAGTTGGCTCAATGCGCTGGACATGGCCGGTTTTCAGCTGGCCGCCCTGCAGGAGCCGCAGCACCCGCAAAGTCCTGTGCCGCAGTCATTGCTGCTGGTGGCCGAGCAGCGGGGGTAAGTGCAATCGATCTCTTCAGTAATTCCCTTCCCGCCCCCACCGCCTGACCTCAGCCTGTATGGCATAGGCCGGCGCCTCCACAGCATTGAAATCCTGTGTATAGCGCTGGGCAAATACTTCTACCCCCCATTCCTGATACTGCTGCACATGCTTTAGTTCGTGAGCCCAAAGCGCAATGTCCTGCTCTGCAGTTTGAGCGTCCCGGAAGAGGATGATGTCGATCAGCGTCACGGCACCGACATCGGGGTTTTGCAGCATGGCCGTGGCGGCGTTGAATTGGCCGTTGTCGCTCACTTTGTAGCGCGCAGCATCGAGGACGCTGGGGTCGTACCAGCGCAGCAGTCGCTCCCGGATGTGCGGCGGAATGGGTTGGATGCCGGTGCCGGCTGCGTCAGCGCGGGCTTGGGTCAGCCACATCGCCAGGGCCGGGGCAGCGATCTGGTAGAGGTCATCAGGCACCCGGCCTGGCAGGCAGATGCAGCCGTCCAGGCACACTTGTGTCTCGCCGGCCGGGCAGGCGTTGGTCTGGGCTGGCACTTCAAGCGTCAGGCAAAGAACAAACAGCGCCACCAGGCGCGTGATGATGAACGGCATTGGGCGCTCCAGGGACGGACGCAGCGCGAACAGTGGGTCCCGATTGATCGACGATCCGCATGGCTTTAGCGTAGTCCCAAACCAAGCGCCCCCAAAATGCACGATTCAAGACCATCGTGGCACGCCCGTGCTCGTGCGCCAGTCAGAATCCAGCTGACGGACAATCGCTTCGACGTCTTCGAGGTATGGAGAAGCGATACAACGCTTATCACGCTCATCGGTATTACTCATTTCATCCCCCTTTTTGCCGGACTTGAATTTCTAGCGCCAATCCAGATAACGAAACAGTTCCTCCTCCTGATCAAAGTGCAGTCGCACGAGGGTATCCAGACGAATCAGCTGATGCTGAATCTCATCAGCAGATGCCGTTGCGGGGTCGGAACTGAAGTCGCTACTCATGCGCGCCAGTAAATGGATAAGACGAAAAATCTCCCGGTGAGCATGGCTCATAGCCGACATCGGGTCCTCGCCCGGCATGCTTCGCGTCAGCAGCGGGTACAGTGTGTTTTCATCTTCGTGTTCATGCTGCGCCAGTGATGTTTGCAGCTTGTCGACCAGTTCCTGCAAGTCGGTCTGTGCTTGCGCAAGTGGGCGCTGGGCAAAGTCGCTGGCCAGTTGGTGCAGATCGCTCAATACGGTGGAGAGTTGCTGGTGTTCGTCCTGCAGGCGATCGATATGCTCTGCGGCAAGCTTTCGTTTTTTCTGCCCCCACAACGGCCCCAGAGCCCGCAACGCGTTAAGGATAATCACCACGTCGATGCCCTCCTGCACCACGGCGCCAATCAGCGGCGGCAAGTAACCGATGGCCGCCACCGCCATGGCCAGCAACGACATCCCCATGCCGACCAACACACCCTGGCGAGCGATGTAGTGGGTGCGTCGGGCAATGTCCAGCGCCTCGACCAGACGGTCCAGACGATCCACCAACAGCACAACTCCAGCGGCTTGTGCAGAAGCAGTGGCACCGCTGGCCCCCATGGCCACGCCGACATTCGCCGCCGCCAGCGCGGGGGCGTCGTTAATGCCATCGCCGACCATCAATGTGCTCGTGCGCAGGCAACCTTGCTGTACAGCACGCACTTTATCCTCAGGGGTCAACCCGGCACGCAGCTCGTCAATCCCGGCAGACAGCGCAATCATCTCGGCGGTTTCCAGGCGATCGCCTGTGAGCATGACGATCTTTTCGATGCCCCTATTGCGCAGTCGACGCAGAGTCTGTGGAGTTTCGCGCCGAACCTTGTCCGAGAAAACCAGCAGGCCCGCGAGTTTGCCATCCACGTCAATGAAGCTTCCACTGCACGCCAGGTAATCCATGTGGCGCAGCATGGCGGCGGCCCAGTCAGTTTCAGGGGTGTCTTTGTGAGCAAAAGACAACGTGCCGAAACGCACCTGCACGCCATCGACCTGCCCACAAAGTCCAGAGCCTGGGTTTTCTTCTACGTCCTGTGGGACGCTGAGAGGCAATTGACGCTGATGCGCCGCTTCAACAATTGCCTGGGAGACAGGATGCGTCGAGGCCTGCGCGAGTGAAGCCGCCAGGCCAAGCAAATATTGCGGATCGGCCAGCCCATTCACCTCAACCGACTGCAGACGGGCGTGGCCGCTGGTCAGCGTGCCGGTCTTGTCGAGGAACACCTGCTTGACTCCGGCCAACGCTTCCAGGGTCACGCCGTCCTTGATCAGGATCCCGCGCCGCGCGGCTCTCGAAATACCCGACATGAAGGAGATCGGTACCGCCAGAATCAAAGGACAAGGTGTGGCCACCACCAGAACCGCCAGCGCTCGCAAAGGATCACCACTCAAATGCCAAGCGAATCCGGCAAGCAACAACGTCAATGGGATGAAGAACAATGCATAGCGGTCGGCCAGGCGCACGAAAGGTGCGCGCGAACGACGTGCCTCCTCGGCCAGCCGCACGATGCCGGCATAGGTACTCTGCGCGGCCGTTCGCGTAGCGATTAGCAGGATGGGCGCACCGACATTGGAAACGCCGCTGGGCAGTTGCTCGCCCTCTCGACGGGTGACGGGCAACGACTCACCGCTGAGCGCCGATTCGTCGAGAATGGCCGCAGGACTCAGCAGGCGACCATCGACCGGTATCACCTCTCCCAACCGCACCAGCAATGTTTGATTTAGCTGGACCTGCTCAATGGGGATCTGGCGCAAGCCGCCCTCCTCCTGCAGCCAGGCAAAACGTGGCGCCCGGTCGATGAGCGCACGAAGCTCGCGGTCGGCGCGTTGCTTGGTGAAAAACTCCAGGGTGCGTCCGGTCGCCAGCATCAAGGCAATCACCGCCGCCACCAGTGTCTGCTCAAAGACCAGGGCGGCAGTGATCGACAGCAGCGCGATCAGGTCGACACCGGCCTCGCGCCGGGCCAGGCGCCTGACGATTTCAACGAGCAGTACTGCGGACATCACCAGACTTCCCGCGGCCCAGCACCTCGAGGCCCAATCAGGTGCTTGCGCAACATACGCAATGCCGCCGGCCAGCAGCGTCAGTGCGGTGAGCAGCAACAGAACGGGGTCCAGCCACTTACTGAGCATCGAAGTGAGTTCCTTAAAAAAGCGATTTGCAGGCCTCGCCGTACAAACATCTGTCGCTCATCGAAGTAGAGCTTAGGACTCGAATGTCTTTTGTGTCCGCCGGGGGCCGCAATTGAGGCGTTGGACACAACGCAGGTCATGGCTGTGCCCGGACAAACCCGGTGTTTGCCTTCTTTCTGATCTAAATCAATCAGGCGTTGGACGGACATGTAGAAATTAGAGTCAGCATTCGCACCATCGCCTTCGATGAGTGCAGAAACTTTCGTTTCGTGGAGGCTCCCATGGCTACGCACCTGCAAGGCACCCAGCCGGTCATCCCGCCGACTGCCCACCCACTTGCAGGCAGTTTGCGAAAGGTGGAACCCAAACGCTTGTCCTTGAGCCTGCTGATTGCCCTGGTGGTCGGTTCGATGATTGGCAGCGGCATTTTCAGCCTGCCGCAAAACATGGCGGCCAGCGCGGGTGCCGGGGCGATCCTGATTGGTTGGCTGATCACCGGCGTCGGCATGCTGTCGCTGGCACTGGTCTATCAGACCTTGTCCAACCGCCAACCAGCACTGGATAACGGGGTGTTTGCCTATGCACGCGCCTTGGGTGGCGAATTCCTCGGGTTCAATTCAGCCTGGGGCTACTGGATCAGCGCCTGGATCGGCAACGTCAGCTACCTGGTGATTTTGTTCGCGGCCCTGAGTTATTTCTTCCCGCTGTTCGGTGAAGGCAATAACAAAGCAGCGATTGCCGGCGCGTCCGTGGTGTTGTGGTCGTTGCACTGGATGATCCTCAGAGGGATGCGCACCGCGGCCCGGGCCAACGCGTTGACCACGGTAGCCAAGATCGTACCGTTGCTGCTGTTTATCGGTCTGGTGATCGCGGCCTTCCAGCGTGAAACCTTCACTGTCGATTTCTGGGGCTCGCCCGCGCTGGGCAGCACCCTCGATCAAGTCAAAAGCACCATGCTGGTCACCGTTTGGGTGTTCATCGGGATCGAAGGCGCCAACGTGTTCTCCGCCCGCGCCGCAGAACGCGCCAATGTCGGCCGCGCCACGGTCATCGGCTTTGTCATCACCCTGTTGCTGTTGATTGCAGTGTCGTTGCTCTCGCTGGGCATTCTCAGACAACCTGAACTGGCCGCCCTGAAAAACCCTTCGATGGCCGGCGTGCTTCAGGCTGCCGCCGGGCCGTGGGGCGCGGTGCTGATCAGCATCGGCTTGATCATTTCGGTGGGTGGCGCCCTGCTCGCCTGGACGCTGCTGGCGGCGGAATCGGTGTTCACACCGGCCAAGGAAAAGGTCATGCCGGGATCGCTTGCTGTGGAAAACACCCAAGGTGTACCGGCCAATGCGCTGTGGATCACCAACGGCTGCATTCAACTGTTCCTGTTACTGACGTTGTATTCGAGCGCCAGTTACCTCGCGCTGATTTCCCTGGCCACCTCAATGATTCTGCTGCCGTACCTGTTCAGCGGTCTGTATGCGCTGAAACTGACCTGGCAGGGCCAGACCTATGCCGGCCACCGCGCCCTGCAACTACGCGATATGGCCATCGCCTCGGTCGCCACGCTGTATTGCCTGTGGCTGCTGTATGCCGCCGGGCCTAAATACATGTTGCTCAGCGCTTTGCTCTACGCCCCCGGTTCATTGATTTACCTGGTCACTATGAAGACTCGTCAGGGGCAACCGCTCAGCGGCCCCGAGACGGGACTGTTGATCATCATCTGGGTGGCGGCGGCCTTCGCCGGCTGGATGTTGTGGTCCGGGACACTGTCCTTGTAGGGGCCAGTGTGGCGTGTTTGTTCTGTCGTGGTGGGCCGCCAAACGGGTGTTTGCGATCCATCTCTATTACCCAAGAGGAGGAATCAAAATGAGCAACAGCGAAAAAAAAGTGCCGGTTCATAGCGACGACAAAGCCAGTCAGCATCCAGTGGTAACAGACCTCTGGCGCCCCTTGGAAAAACTTCGGCAACAGGTCGATCACCTGTTCGAAGACTTCAATCGCGGCTCTGGGCTGTCGCCATTCGGTCGCGGGCTGTTCGATGTCGAGCCGCTCTGGCGTCGGGAACTGATCGCTCACAGCCTGCCTGCCGTGGACATCACCGAGAAAGACAAAAGCTTCGAAATCACTGCCGAACTGCCCGGTATGGATCAGAAAAACATTGAGATCAAACTGTCCAACGGCAGCCTGATCATCAAAGGCGAAAAGAAAGAGGACAAGGAAGAAAAAAGGAAGGGTTATCACCTCAGCGAGCGTCACTACGGTTCCTTCGAGCGGGTGTTCAACCTGCCCAAAGGGGTCGATGCCGATAAGATCGACGCGAGTTTCAGCAAAGGCGTGCTGAGCATCTCGCTGCCGAAAAAGCCCGAAGCCATGAAAGCGGATAAGGTCGTGCCGATCAAAGGCGAGTGAACCCCAGACCGCCCTGCCCCTTGCCGGGAAACCGGCGGGGGCTTTTTTTTCATTGAATCAGCCGATCTTGCGACCTTGTCATTGGTTTCAGTTCAAGCTCATTACAGTCACCTCGGAGACCACTATTTTTTGGCCCCGAGTGTCGCCATGTAATGAGCGACAGATTCGGCATCCGCATCAGACAGTGCGTGAGCAATCTGCTTCGTCAGGTCACCCCGGGGACGCTGGTTGGCTTGTTGAAAAACCTTGATCTGGCGAATCATATAATCGGCATGTTGACCCGCCAGGCGGGGAATCTCGCCACTGCCCTGACCGTCAGCACCATGGCACGAACTGCACTGCGCGATGCCCGCACCAGGCGAGCCCTGGCGAAAGATCAATTCACCGCGGGCATCAGGCGTGTCGGCATCCGCCTTCATGGGGCTCTGACTTGAAAAATAGTCGGCCAGCTCGGCAATCTGGGTCTCTGTCAGATGGGTAAAACCCCACATGTACTGAGTCCCGGCT
Source organism: Pseudomonas sp. BF-B-26 (assembly GCF_019956495.1). Taxonomy (NCBI): domain Bacteria; kingdom Pseudomonadati; phylum Pseudomonadota; class Gammaproteobacteria; order Pseudomonadales; family Pseudomonadaceae; genus Pseudomonas; species Pseudomonas sp. BF-B-26. The sequence goes on from NZ_JAHBDP010000080.1 coordinate 63,821, forward strand.
TTATCGTTGCGTGCATGGCTCTTGAAGTCAGCCAGCTGCAACTTCAGGTACTCTTTTTGCTGCCCGGCCAACTTGGGAAACGTTGGCGAGATGGATTCCCCTGTCAGCCCATGGCATTGGGCGCAAACCTGGTCCGCCATGGCGATACCGGACATGGGCGACGTTGTTTGCGATGTCTCTTCGCTCGTACGGGTACAGCCCATGAGCGCTGCTACGCAGAGGGCAAGAGTAAGATGTGATCGGTTGAAAGAACTCTTCATGCCAAATGCTTCCATGATCTACGCCCCTGTGTTCAGCGGATCAATACGCGTCCTTCACTTACCGTTCAATGCCCTGCCCTGATGACCGCCCTAGGCTGGAGCCTAGCTAGACGCAGACCATTTACAAGGTCAAAGGAAAATGAGCCTTCCAAGCCTGCATTCGGAATAACGCCCATCGCGTCAGGTCATATTCAGCAGCCAACGAATACTGGATCCCGGTACCTACGCTTAAGGCATCGCGCTCTTTATTGACGAATCTCAATTGTTCGTCTGGTTCAAGGTGTAGGAATAATCAAACAGGTGACGAAGCAACACAAAGGCTTGCGCTTAAACACAATGTGTCGAGCCCCTGCCGATTGATTTCGGGCGGTTGAGCGCAAGCGCAATACCGCTGGCGGTAACCCACCCTTATGGGGATGACGGTCATGAACACACCCTCCCAAGACATGCTGGATAAACTGTATGGCTCACCTCGGCACATTGACCAGGCCGCCATCGCACCTCTTCTGCGCCAATACGCTGAGCCTCTGCCGGCGCTGGATTCATCCGCGTTTGGTGAAATGTTCGATCGCTACGCGGATGCGCGCGTGGTGATGATCGGTGAGGCCAGTCATGGCACCAGTGATTTTTATCGAACCCGGGCGGCGATTACCCAAAGGCTGATCGAGCGGCACGGGTTCAATATCGTGGCGGTTGAAGCAGACTGGCCGGACGCCGGCCACGTCGACCAGTACGTCCGGGGGTTGGCGCATTCCGCGTGGAAGCGCCACATTTTCAGCCGGTTCCCGACCTGGATGTGGCGCAACAGCGAGGTAAAGGCTTTCACCCACTGGCTGCATCAGTACAATCACCAGCACGCCGCTGACCGTCGCGTTGAGTTTCGCGGCCTGGATGTCTATAGCTTGCGCAACTCCATTCATGAAGTGCTGGCCTATTTGGACCGGGTCGACCCGCCTCTGGCCCATGAAGCCCGGCGGCGCTATGGCTGCTTGACCCCGTGGCAGGATGATCCCGCGCTGTATGGCCACTTCGTCGAACGTGGCGGTGTGATGCCCTGTGAACAAGCGGTGATCGAACAGCTCAACGCCATGCTGGCCGAACAACTGGCGGGGCTCATCCAGAACGACGAGGCGTTCTTCAATGCGGCGCAAAACGCCCGCGTGGTGCAGGCGGCGGAGCAGTATTACCGGGCGATTTATCGAGGGTCCACCGCCTCGTGGAACCTGCGTGACCGGCACATGTTCGACACACTACGGGCCCTCCTTGAGCACCGGGGCCCGCAAGCCAAAGCTGTGGTCTGGGCGCACAATTCTCATATCGGCAACGCGGCCGCCACGGAAATGGGCTGGAAGGGCCAATTCAACATCGGTCAGCTGTGCCGCAGCGCCTATGGACGCGATGTCGTTCTGATCGGTATGAGCACCGACCGTGGCCAGGTGGCTGCGGCCGATGACTGGGACGGTGACATGCTGATCAAGGACATCCGGCCCTCTCGCCCGGACAGTTGGGAGCATCAGTTCCTCAAGGCGGGTGTGCCGGCGTCATTGACCGACTGGCGAGACCCAACGCGCAAAGAGTTGCGCCGGGTGTTGTCCAAACCGTTGCTGGAACGGGCCATCGGGGTGATTTACCGCCCCAAAACCGAGCGTGGCAGTCACTACTTCGAAGCGATGCTGGCCGAACAGTTCGATGCCATGATCTGGATTGAACAGACCCAACCCGTAACAGCACTGGCGCTGCCGAAAAGCCAGAAACTCGAACCGGAAGACGAAACCTATCCGTTTGGCGTGTGAGGCCGATCAAGCGTTTTCAGTCGGGGCCGTGCAGATGCTTCTCGAACCAGTCGCCAGCGAGTCTGGCGACTTCCTCAAGGGCCCCCGGTTCTTCAAAAAGATGGGTAGCGCCCGCCACGATCTCCAGATGCTGCTCACACCGCAAGGCATGACAGCTTTGGTCATTCAGTTCGAGTACCACCGGGTCCTGGGCGCCAACGATCTGCAGAGTGGGCGCCCTCACCTGCGACAATGCCGCACCCGCCAGGTCGGTACGCCCTCCTCGGCTAACCACCGCATGCACCACCTCCGGGCGCACGGCCGCCGCCAACAACGCCGCCGCCGCACCGGTGCTGGCGCCGAACAGACCGATTCGTAGCGAGTGCAATTCCACGTCGCGACCGACCCAGTCGATGACCTCCACCAGTCGCCTGGCGAGCAAGGCGATATCGAAACGTAGCTCCCGGGTGAGGTTGTCCAGGCGTTGCTCTGGCTCCGTGAGCAGGTCGAACAGCAGCGACGCCAGCCCCCTGCTGGCCAGCGACTCTGCAACATACTGATTGCGCGGGCTTGTATGACCACTGCCGCTGCCATGCACGAAGACCACCAGAGCGCTGGCGTTGGTCGGCAGACGCAAATCGGCTGATAACTCAACGTCCCTCAGGTCCAGCTGTCGATATTGCGACTCAGTCATCGACGTTCCCCTGAGTCGAGGCGCTGGTGGCAGACTCTCGCTGCCAGGCCCGCATTAACAAATCTATGACCTCTTCGTCTGAAGTCTGGGGAAATCTCAAGTACCAATAACCGATCGACATCATCCACTCGGGAATCAGCGGGCAGATCACCTCGTTGACTTCACTGCGCAGTGCCTCCACCGTTTCCAGCGGCGCAACCGGCACGGCGACGACGATGCGAGACGGTGCTTGTATTCGCACGGCGTGGATTGCCGCCATCATCGAGGCCCCGGTTGCCAGGCCATCGTCGATCAGGATCACCACCTGATCCTTCAGTCGCACGGGGGGGCGGGTTCCGCGGTACACCTGCTCACGACGCAACAGCTCCTGTGTTTCGCGCGCGAGCACGGCATCGAACGCGGCCGGGGTAATGGGGTGCGCCCGCAAGGCGTCTTCATTAATGATTTGTATACCGCCACTGGCAATGGCGCCCATGGCGAACTCCGGCTGGGACGGAACGCCCAGCTTTCGGACCAGCATCAGGTCCAGGCGCACGTCCAGGGCCTTGGCCACTTCATAGGCGACCGGAACGCCGCCACGGGGCAAGGCGAGGACGATGACATCGGGTCGATGGGCGTATTTGAGCAACGGTTCCACCAGACGTCGACCGGCTTCTGCCCGGTCCTCCAATGTGGTTTGCAATGAGGGGCTTTGACTCATGAAAAACCTCCTCAGGCAATGACGCCTGTCGTTTCGTTACAACATGGCCTTGTCCGTTCTAGACCGCCAGAACACTACAAGGCACCTGGTACAGAATATGTTCGGTCGTACTGCCCAGCAGCTTCTCCAGGCCGTGGTACTGGACTCTGCCCATCACGATCACATCCACCTGCTGCTCGTTGGCAAAATCGCTCAACGCCGAGACCGGGTGTCCGAGAACGAAATGCCGGCGGTCAGAGGGTACGCCGTACAGACCGGCCAGTTTGATGAACGATTGTTCCTCGGTTGTGCGCAACTCTTTGGTGATGTCTGAAAGCGCGAGACCACCCATGTCCGCCAGATACACCCCCGAAAGATCGCAGGCATACAGCAGGTGCAACTCGGCATCACACTGCAACGCCAGGTTGGTGGCTTGTTGAATGATCCGCTCATTCAGTTCGCTGTTTGCAGGCTCGGTGTCCGAAACGTCAACCGCCGCCACGACCTTGCGTGGCAAGGCATGACCGCCGCCCACCAGATAGACCGGTATCGGGCAGTGGCGCAGCAAGTGCCAGTCCAGCGGGGTGAAAAACGCGCGCTTGAGCGCTGATTCTTGCTGGATTTCCTTAATCAACAGGTCGGGCTGCAGTTCCTTGACGTGATCCAGGATGTCTTGCTCCATGTCATCAGCCCAAGCCACCTCGGTGGTCACCTCGATCCCTCTGCCACGCAGAAGTTTGGACTGGTCCTCCAGCCAATCGCGATGGTCCTGCAGGTAACGCGCCCGAGCCTTTTCCCGGTCGCCTTCTTCGAGCAGCGACAACAGTTTCAACGCAGGAATCAACGTCGCAATATGCAAACGTGCACCGCTGGCCTTGGCGAGCGCTGCTGCATGGTCGATTGCCGGAGAATGGCGCAGGGCCAGGTGGATGATGAGTAACAACTGTTGATACTGGCTCATGGTCTGACTCCAGGCAGAGGGCTTCAACGCCTGCCGTTGGCCTCGTAGGGCTCAGCCGGTGCGTCCACGCCGGACCAAGCACCAGCGTTGATTCAGGTTGCTCCTCTGGAAAGTGCCTGACGTTGATAAATATCAACTACCGGCGTGAGCCCCCGTAAGAGGAGCAGCCTTTCATTCCACCGTACTTGATCACTATCAATCGGAGCGCGCCTTCCCTTCTTCACACTGCCGAAAAGTCCGCAGATGGCGTGGAGGCGAGAGTGAACAACCTGCACGGCGAAAACCCGCAGCTCAGTCACCTGGCGTTGATCGAGACGTCCTCGTATACGTGAGCGTTACCCCTTTCACAGCCATCACTCAGGGAACGGTGGCTGGCCAGGTGATTCCTTTTCCGGAATATCAGTCATGGTCGCCTCGGTCAGCAGCAAGATACTGGCGACTGAAACAGCATTTTCGAGGGCAATACGCACCACCTTGGTCGGATCAATGATGCCGGCTTCATACATGTCGACATAGCAATTGGCGGACGCATCGAAGCCAATGTTCCCAGGTTCCGCAAGCATCCGTGCAACCACGACGCCGGCATCCACTGCCGAATTTTCAGCGATGAGTCTGGCCGGCGCTTCCAGCGCCCGGCGAAGAATCTGCAAGCCGGTCCTGGCATCACCCTCATAGCGGGCCTCTTCGGCCGCGATAATCGGGACGGCCTTGAGCAGCGCAAGACCACCCCCCGGAACAATGCCTTCGGCGATCGCCGCCCGGGTCGCTGAGATAGCATCATCCAGTGCATCCTTGCGTGCCTTCATTTCGGCTTCGGAAGGCGCTCCGACCCGGATCACCGCGACACCACCAGACAGCCTGGCCAGTCGTTCCTGAAGCTTTTCACGGTCGTAGTCGCTGGTGGTGCTGTCTATTTGCGCACGGATCTGCTGCAAACGCGCCTCAATGGCCTCGTGTGTACCGGCGCCCCCGATCAGCGCTGTGCTGTCTTTTTGCACCACGACTCGATGTGCACGTCCCAACTGGTTCAGTTCCACCTGTTCGAGGGTGACGCCCAGTTCGTTGGAAACCACCGTTGCCCCGGTCAGAACGGCCATGTCCTGAAGCATTTCCTTGCGCCGATCCCCAAAGCCTGGCGCCTTGATTGCCACCGCTCGCAGAACACCTCTTATCTGGTTGACGACCAGTGTGGTCAACGCCTCACCTTCGATGTCGTCTGCGATCAACACCAGCGGTTGCCCGCTTTTGGCAACGAGTTCGAGCAAGGGCAGTAAGTCTTTGAGTGCACCGATCTTATGGTCACAGAGCAACAAGTAGGCGTCATCGAGTTCGACCTGCATCTTCTCGGCATCGGTGACGAAATAGGGTGAGACATAACCCCGGTCAAACCGCATGCCTTCCATGACTTCGACCACTGTTTCGGTGGTCTTGGACTCCTCGACACTGACGACGCCTTCAACGCCGACCTTTTCCAGGGCGTCTGCCACCAGCTGACCGATGACGGCATCGTTATGCGCCGACAGCGTGGCGACCTGGGCCTTTTCCTTGGGCGTGCTGACCGGGCGCGACTGGGCGGCGAGGGATTCCACGACCAACAACAGCCCACGATCCAGGCCGCGCTTGAGGTCGATCGCACTGGCACCCGCAACGACGTTGCGGATGCCATCGGCCAGGATTGCATGGGCCAGCACCGTTGACGTACTGGTCCCGTCCCCTACCGCATCGCCTGTGCGCTCGGCCGCCTGACGCAGCATTTGCGCACCCAGGTTTTCCTCGGGGTCGAGCAGGTCAATGCGTTTGGCGATCGTGACACCATCATTGCAAACCGTCGGATTGCTCCACTTATTCTGGATCAATACCGATTTTGATTTCGGCCCCAGCGTCACGCGCACGGCATCCGCCAACTGTGTGGCGCCACTCAGGATTTTCTCGCGAGCTGCAGCACGAAACACGATTTTAGTGTGAGCCATCAGGGTGCTCTCCTGGCCAGTTTTACAACAAGTACGTTTTCTCAGCTTCTATGAACTGGCCCGTGCGACGTTGACTTTTATCAACAAACTCACAACGCCACCGCGCCCCAAATCGCCCAAAGAATGCGCGCACCCTCGGGATGACCGACTGTCAGTTCACGTCCCGGAATTGACAACGATCAATTCGCGCAGCAAGAAACCGAGTCCAAATGACGGTGTGTGTTCAGCAGGCTGAAAGGAGAAGGGATCTGTTTTTCGGTCACGGTTTCACGGTTATAGGTGAGTTTTTTTCCCATTTGATGCGCGAGGAAAAAAGCCATGGACAAGTTTCAGCAAAGTCAAAAAAGCAAGCTGTTCAAAACATCCACTCATGATCCGTATTGCTTGCAGCGGGTTGCGGGTTGAGGGTTGAGGGTTGAGGGTTGAGGGTTGAGGGTTGAGGGTTCAGCCATCTGCCCGCAGTGTGACGCGGTCTATCAAGCCGGGAACCGGGCTTGGAAACACCCTGAAAAACGACTGGACACGTGACGAATAGAACCGGGCGCGGTTGTCTCAATATGGAAAGTTGAGGGGGACCAGGACACCCAGCTCACCTTCTTGTGCTTCCAGAAGGAGTACGACCATGGTCATCAATGAATCAGCCATGCCGCATTCAGCCAACCTTGAATCGAGCAGCCGCAGCAGGGCGTTGTTTTTTGAAGCCGACCGTTTGAACGATCAAGCCTACGCACTGTTGAACGAGCCCGTTTCGACGCAAACCATCCATAAGTTTTCTGACGCGAAAAAACGGGCGGATGAAAAATACCGACAAGCCTGGCAGGAATGGTTGCATACCAGGGACAAGAACAACCGATGACAGCGCGTGAATGCTTGTGCCACGCCCTCCCCATCATCCAGAGACAGGCGTGACGGATCTGCGATGGCGCTTCGAACGCTGACGACGGTAGAAAATACGCTACACACATTCAGCTGACACCATGTACACCAGGCTGATCGTCAACACCGGCAAAGTGGCGGCCATCGGCTCATTGGCCGACATTGAAGGCCTCGTCAACGGCACCGCTGGCACTCAGGTCAGTACAGCCGAGGAAGGTATCCGTTTTCACTCACCTCAAGACGGCTTCCATCCCCGCTCGCCAGGACCGGTTTACTGGGTCAGCTCAACACTGTCGCGATACTCCGGCACCGAGACCGACCACCCCAGCTCCAGGCTGATACGTCGACGCAGCACATCCGAGGCATTGGGTTCGCCGTGCACCACGTAAGTGTGTTTCGGCGGCCGCTTGAACCCGCGCAACCACTGCATGATTTCATCGGCGTCGGCGTGCGCGGACAGGGTTTCCATCGGCACCACCTCGGCCCTGATCGGCACATCCTTGCCGTGAATGCGCACCGAAGGCGCACCTGCGACAATTTGCGCGCCACGGGTACCGCCGGCCTGGAAACCAGGTACGAGTAACGTATTGATCGGGTTGGGGGCCAGCGCCTTGAGGTGGTGGATTACCCGCCCCCCCGTGGCCATGCCGCTGGCAGCGATAATCACCGCCGGGGTGCGCTGCTGATCCAGCTTGATCGAATCTGCGGTGGTGCGCACGAACTGCGCGACGTGACACATGCCTTCGCATTCTTCGGGGGACAAACGGTGCTCGCTGCGAAAACGCTGGTACAAACTCGTGACGTCGGTGGCCATCGGGCTGTTGAGATAGATCGGCACATCGGGAATCGCGTGTCGTTGTTTCAGCCGATACAGGTGGTACATCAACAGTTGGGCGCGCCCTACTGCGAACGACGGAACCAAGGTGATGCCATGACGCAGCGTGGTGCGGGTGATGACTTCAGCCAATTGCGCCTCCGGCGACTCGACTGGATGCTTGCGATCACCATAGGTCGATTCCACGAGCAGATAATCAGCCTGCTCGACGATTTCTGGAGCGAACATCAATGGATCATCCGGCCGCCCCAGATCCCCTGAACAGACCAGCGTGATGCCATCGGCGATCACCTCCACCGTCGCTGCACCCAAAATATGCCCGGCACAACGAAGCTGGATGGTCATGCCTGGGACAATTTCGACCTTGTGGTGCAACTCCACGGGCCGTAACAGTTTCAGTGCCCGCTCGGCATCTTGCTCGGTATAAAGCGGCAACGCCGGGTTGTGTCGGGAGAAACCATGCCGATTGGCGAACTCGGCGGCCTCTTCCTGCAAGCGGCCGCTGTCCAATAGCAGGATCCTCGCCAGTTCACAGGTGGCGGGCGTGGCATACACCGGCCCACGGTAACCGCTGCGCACCAAGACGGGCAGGTAGCCGCTGTGATCCAGATGGGCATGGGTCAGGACGATAGCGTCGAGGTTCTCAACCGGAAGCTGGAACGGGTCCCAGTTATGCAACCGCAGTTGTTTATAGCCCTGGAACAGGCCGCAATCGATCAGTACGTGTTGGTCGCGGTGTTCCAGCAGGTATTTGCTGCCGGTGACCGTGCCTGCTGCACCGAGAAATGTCATTCGCATGGCCGCCTCCTTGAACATTCATGGGAGCGCTATTGATCGCTCCTTTTGGCGCAAGAGCCGTTGATTTTTATCAACGACGGGTGCGACCGGGTCGTCGTTTCAGTCAACCCAAGGCAATGGCTTGACGATCGTCAAGCTGCACGGGGCCCTGTTCAGTACGCTCTCGGCAGTACTGCCGATCAACCTGTCGATCCCGTGGTGATAGACCGTACCCAGCACCACCATGTCGAATGCATTCTGTTGGGCGAAAAGTCCGATCACCTTGTGGGGAATGCCGGTCAGTAGATGCTGGCATTTTTTTTTAATGCCATAGCGTTCGACAAGTACCTCAAAAGCTTCCTCCTGGGCATCGTTGACCGCGTCTCTCAAACTGTTATCCAGACTCGGTGTCGGCACACTCCTCGTCGCGTCGCCCATCACCGACCAGTTGTTGACATTCAACACGTGCAAGGCGGCGTCACAGGAGGCCGCCAACGTTGAGGCGAGGTCGAGAATCCGGTCATTGAGCCCTTGGGTCAGCTCCTCCAGATGGGACAGATCGATGGTCGCGAGAATCTTCAACGGTTTGGGATTTTTAGCTTCAGTAACCAGATGCAAGGGGGCCGGACAGTTGCGCAGCAACAGCCAGTCCAGAGGACGATGGAATGCGCGATCGAGTGCCGGTACGTGCTGGGTGTCCTTGATCACCAGATCCGCATGGAAGTCATTGACGTACTCAAGGATATTCGCCGGGGTGGACTTGGCCCAGACAACCTCGGTGGTGACCGGCAACCCGATGCATCGTTGAAACCGGGCTTGTTGCTCCAGCCAGTGTCGATGCACCTGCAAGTAGCCCTCCCGTGCCTGGGCCATCGCATCGTGATCAAACAGCCCGGCCACCGCCAGCGCCTGCACATAGTCGAACGCGACGATGTGCAACAAGGCTCCGGTGGCACAGGCCAGTGCATGCGCCCGGTCAAACGCCGGGGTGCGGGTCATTTCGGTGGGGGCAATCAATAGGATACGTTTAAGTTTCAACATCATAGACCTCGTCCTTGGAACGCGTTACCTGGCGGACTGCAAACCCGACTTCCTGTCAGGAATTCGTACAATCGCTCATTACTTGCGAGTCGCCTTATTGGTCATCCGACTGGCACGCACCTTCTCTTCATCGGCCGTGCGTAGCGCCTGACTGGCCGTTGCCTGCGCCTGTTCCGCCTTCATATAGGCCTCATCGGCCCTGAGCCTCGCCGTTGCGGCATTGTTTTCGGCGGCCTCCAATCGGGCGTCGAATTCCTGAGTGCGCTGATGACTGCAACCGGCAGTCGCGGCCAACAGAACGCTCAGCAATACAAAGGGCAAGCGCTTATTCATGACTTTTTCCTCTTGGTCTATCTCAACTGGAAAAGCTTCAGATCGTTGCCCCAAGTATCTGACTCCATCACCTGCACACTCTGATTTTTGTCAACTAATGGCCCGCTGGCGATTAATGAAGAACTCACTGAAGCCTTGTTGATTTAACTCAATGTCTTGGCGCCGTTCGGGCGTAAAAAAAACCAACCGGGCGCGTGCGACCCATCAATTGCGCATCAAACAGAGGACACCGTCATGAGCGACTTGAGTCTGCGTAAGACCATTTTGGAAGAGCTTGAATTCAAGCCTGAAATCGACGCTGCCCACATTGGCGTTGCCGTGGACAATGGCGTTGTCACCCTCTCCGGTCACGTCAACAGCTATGCACAGAAAGTCAGTGCAGAGCGCGCGGTAAAAGGCATCAAAGGGGTGCGCGCTGTGGCCGAAGAAATCCAGGTCAGGCTGGAGAAAGGGGCCGGCACAGCGGACGACACCATCGCGAGCCGCGCCTTGAACATCATCAAATGGAGTGCCGACGTTCCCGACGGTGAGATAAAAGTTATCGTGCAGAACGGGCGGATCACCCTTGAAGGCGAAGTGGACTGGCAGTACCAGAAAGAAGCCGCCGAGCGCGCTGTGCGCAAGTTGTCCGGCGTGGTCTGTGTGGACAATCGACTCACCCTCGTCCCCCGAGTGGATGTGGTCGATATCCAGCATCGCATTGAAGAAGCCCTCAAGCGCAACGCCGAAGTCGACGCCAAGGAGATTCACGTCAGGGTCGATGGGGATGTGGTGAGGCTGGAAGGCAAAGTTCATTTGTGGCGCGAGCGCCGAATAGCGGAACGGGCGGCCTGGTCGGTGCCCGGGGTGAGGGAGGTGGAGGATCGTTTGCTGCTTGCTTGAGCCGATCACCCGGGAACCTGCGATCTGCCTGTTCGACCCATGCCTCCTTTCTGAGCGAAGGTCATGAAAAAAAATCACCAATGGAACCTGTCTTACTTCGCGATCGCGTTTGTCGTGCTCACCCTCGTTCAATTTCTGTTTATTGATCGTCGTGTCGTGCAGAGCATTCCATACAGTCAGTTTCTGCAATTGCTGAACGAGCAAAAGGTCAGCGATTTACGGGTCGAGAAGGATCAGATCAGCGGCAAACTGCAGGAACCCATTGACGGGCACAACCTGTTCTCCACCGTGCGGGTCGATCCGGCGCTGGCGACGGATCTCGCGCAATCGGGTGTCGGCTTTACCGGGGTTAACGAAAACACCTTTTTGAATGGACTGCTGGGCTGGCTGCTGCCGTTTTTCCTGATCATGGTGATCTGGCATTTTCTGTTTCGCGCCATGGCGGAAAAACAAGGCATAGGCGGGTTGATGAACATCGGCAAGTCTCGGGCCAAGGTGTTCGTCCAGCGCGATACCGGGGTGACCTTCGCCGATGTCGCGGGTATCGATGAAGCCAAGGCCGAATTGGTAGAAATCGTCTCTTTTCTCAAGGACAAGGCCAAATACGCACGCTTGGGGGCGCACATTCCCAAGGGTACGTTGTTGGTCGGTCCGCCGGGAACCGGCAAAACCCTGGTGGCCAAAGCCATCGCGGGTGAAGCCGGTGTGCCGTTTTTCTCGATCTCTGGATCAGAATTTGTCGAAATGTTCGTTGGCGTGGGTGCCGCCCGTGTGCACGACTTGTTCGAGCAAGCGCGGCAGGCGGCGCCCTGCATCATCTTCATCGACGAACTGGATGCGCTGGGCAAAATGCGAGGCGTTGGCGCATTTGGCGGCAATGACGAAAAGGAGCAAACCCTCAACCAGTTACTGGCAGAACTGGACGGATTCGATCCCCGTGAGGGCGTTGTATTACTGGCCGCGACCAATCGGCCAGAGATCCTGGACCCGGCGCTGCTGCGAGCCGGCCGGATCGACCGCCAGGTGCTGATTGATCGCCCGGACCGTAAAGGCCGGCAAGCGATCCTCAAGGTCCATCTTCAAAAAATCACTGTGGAGCCGCGGCTGGATGGCGAGCGTATTGCCGACATCACCACGGGCTTCACGGGCGCTGATCTGGCAAACCTGGTCAACGAAGCGGCAATCGTGGCCACTCGTCGTGGCGCCGAAGCGGTCAGCCTGAATGACTTCACGGCGGCAGTGGAACGTATCGTCGCGGGGGTTGAACGCAAGAGCAGCGTGCTACATCCCGACGAGCGCCAGGTGGTGGCGTATCACGAAATGGGGCATGCCCTGGCCGCCAGTAGCCTGCCCGCCATGGACCCCGTCCATAAAGTCTCAATTGTGCCCCGCTCCATTGGCTCTCTGGGCTATACGCTGCAGCGACCGACCGAAGATCACTTCCTCATCAGTTGCCAAATGCTCAAGGACCGGATCGTGGTCCTGATGGCCGGACGCGCCGCCGAATACCTTGCTTATGGCCAGATTTCTACCGGGGCTGCCGATGACCTGGCCCGCGCCACTGATATCGCCCGACAATTGATCACCCGGTTTGGCATGAGTACCGAACTCGGACAGTCGGTGCTGGAGCGGCAAAGCGCGACCTATCTGGGCGATCGTATGCAGGGCGTTGGCGAGAAAGACTATTCGGAACAAACGGCCAGGGAAGTTGACCTGGGTATTCGTGCCCTGCTCGATGAAGCCTTTGGGCGGGCAAAAGCCCTGCTCGCCAGTCGCCGGGGAGATCTGGACGCTGGTGCACACCTGTTGGTGGAGAAAGAAACCCTGACGCCGGAAGAGTTTTCACCGCTCATGCCGATCAAACCCGCCCCGCTATCCACCCCACTGACCGTGACGCCACCCTGAGGAGCGTGTCTTGTTGTCACCCCTTAGTGCGGAACACCGCGCATCCGCTACCGCCGGAGGTTCGCCATGCTGGCAGTCACCTTGATCAACACACTGGTGGTCATCATCGCCGTGGTGATCCACTACGAATGCCTGTTACGTCTGAACGATTGGCTGCCGCGGCTCAAGCTTTGGAGCCGTTTCAGGATTGTCGTCGGGGTATTCGGCGCCCTGCTGGCCCACGCGTTAGAAGTCTGGTGCTTCGCGCTGGTCTATTACCTGATGGTGCGCTCCGGCGAATGGGGCGGCCTGACCGGCAACTTCGATGGTTCGCTGCTGGACTGCGTGTACTTTTCCTTCACGACCTACACGACAATCGGTTTCGGCGATATTTCACCCGTCGGCAATCTCAAGTACCTGACCGGCCTGGAAGCGCTGACGGGTCTGGTGCTCATAACCTGGACGGCCTCGTTTCTATTTCTCGAAATGCAGAAATACTGGAAGAGCAAATAGCACGCGCAGGCATCGGACGCTCTCTGCCAGATCCGCCTGGCGGTCTGGCATAAACGGCCTGAGTCTCTTCAGACTCAGACCGCCAGGACGCTGCAAGGCACCTGATACAAAATATGCTCGGTTGTGCTGCCCAGAAGCTTGTCCACTCCATGGGACTGGACTTTGCCCATCACAATCACATCCACTTGATGATCGTGGGCGAACTCGCTCAGCGCCGTGACGGGGTTTCCTAAAATGAAATGTCGATGATCAGAGGCCACACCATACCGGCCGGCCAACTTGAGGAAAGACTTCTCCAGGTCTCGGCGCAGCGCTTTGGTGAGGTCAGCCAGCGTCAGCCCTCCCATGTCCGCCAGAAAGGCGGCGGAAATGTCGCAGGCGTACAGCAAATGCAACTCGGCATTACATTGCATGGCCAAAGCGGTAGCTTGCTGGATAATCCGCTCGTTCAACTCGTTGTCTGGCGCTTCGGTGTCCGACACTTCGACCGCCGCCACAATTTTACGCGGCAACACGAAGCCGCTTCCGCTCACCAGATAAACCGGTACCGGACAGTGGCGCAACAAATGCCAATCCAGAGGCGTGAAAAAGGCGCGCTTGAGCGCTGATTCATGCTGAACTTCCTTGATCAACAGATCGGGTTGCATTTCCAAGACGTGATCAAGAATGTCCTGCCGCAGGTCATCAGCCCAATCCACCTCTGCGGTCACGTCCAGCCCCCTGCCACGTAGATTAGTTGTCTGAGCGCTCAGCCAATCGCGATGGTCCTGCAGGTAACGCTCCCGAGCCTTTTCCCGTTCGCCCTGTTCGAGCAGCGACAACATTTTCAACGAAGGAATCCAGGCAGCAATGTGCAAACTCGCGCCGCTGGCCTTGGCCAGAGCGGCAGCATGGTTGATTGCCTGGGAATGGCGCAGGGCCGGGTTGATAATCAGTAACAACCGCTGATACTGGCTCATGATCTGTCTCCAGTCAGGTGGGTATTCGGCGCCGCGCGGCCCTGTCGGACCTCAGCGACCCGCCACTGGCGTCCATTGCCAGTTCAGTACTTCGGGCATGTCCTGCCCGTGCTCAATGAGGTAAAGCTTGTGTTTCTCCATGGTCGACCAATAGCGCGCCCTAGCGGTTTGCAATTGATCGTGCAACCGGGGCACGCGCTCGATGACGTCCAGCGCCAATTGATAGCGATCCAGGTTGTTGATCACCGCCATGTCGAACGGTGTTGTGGTCGCGCCCTCCTCCTTGAAGCCACGGACGTGGAAATTCTCGTGATTGTTGCGTTTGTACAACAGTCGGTGGATCAGCGCAGGGTAGCCATGGAAGGCGAAGATCACCGGTTTGTCGACGGTAAACAATTCATCGAACGCACTGTCCGGTAAGCCATGGGGATGCTGGTAAGAGGGCTGCAGCACCATCAAGTCCATGACATTGACCACCCTCACCCGCAGATCCGGCACGTACTCACGCAACAGGGTCACGGCGGCCAGGGTTTCCAGGGTCGGGACGTCACCGGCGCAGGCCATGACCACGTCCGGGTCTTGATCATCCTGGCACGCCCAGTCCCATCGACCGATGCCCGTCTGGCAATGACCGATGGCGGCATCGATATCCAGCCACTGCCATTCCGGTTGCTTGCCGGCGACGATGACATTGATGTAGTTGCGGCTGCGCAAGCAGTGATCGGCGACCGATAGCAGGCAATTGGCATCGGGCGGCAGGTAGATCCGCACCACGTCCGACTTTTTATTCGCCACCAGATCGATGAACCCCGGGTCCTGGTGGGAGAAACCGTTATGGTCCTGGCGCCAGACATGGGACGTCAGCAAATAATTGAGCGAAGCAACGGGTTTTCGCCACGGCACCTCGGCAGCGGTTTTCAGCCATTTGGCATGCTGATTGACCATCGAATCGACGATATGAATGAACGCCTCGTAACAGGACAGCAAACCATGGCGGCCTGTCAGCAAATAGCCTTCGAGCCAACCCTCGCACACCTGTTCACTGAGGATTTCCATCACTCGGCCATCGGCTGCCAGGTTGAGATCATCGGGCTCCAGCGGTTCCATCCATGCCTTGGCACTGACCTCATAGACTGCATCCAGTCGGTTTGAAGCGGTTTCATCCGGGCCGAACAGACGAAAGTTGCTGGCACCCAGACTGTTTTTCATCACGTCGCGCAAAAACGTACCCAACACCCGTGTGGCCTCGGCGCGCAGGCTGCCAGGCACCTCGAGTTTCACCGCATAGTCGGTGAATCGCGGCAGGCCCAGCGGCTGCAATAACAACCCTCCGTTAGCATGGGGATTGGCGCTCATGCGCCGGTGCCCGGTGGGGGCCAACGCGGCGATCTCTGGCAGCAAGGCGCCATTGGCATCAAACAGTTCGTCGGGACGATAGCTTTTGAGCCATTCCTCCAATTGCCGCAGATGAATCGGCTGCTGGAAATCGGCCAGCGGCACTTGATGCGCGCGCCAGGTGCCTTCGACGCGATGACCATCGACGAATTTCGGGCCGGTCCAGCCTTTGGGCGTGCGCAATATCAGCATTGGCCAAAGCGGCCGTTCTGGCGCTCCGGACTGCCGAGACTGGCGCGCTTCGCGCTGAATCTCGCGGATTTTCAGCACCATCGTATCCAGAGTCCGGGCCAGGGCCTGGTGCACCTGCGCCGGATCATCGCCTTCAACAAAATACGGATCGTAACCATAGCCATACATCAGCGCTGACAGTTCATCCTCACTGATTCTGGACAGCACCGTGGGGTTGGCGATTTTGTAGCCGTTGAGGTGCAGGATCGGCAATACCGCCCCGTCACGCGCCGGGTTGAGGAATTTGTTGGAATGCCAACTGGCGGCCAGCGTCCCCGTTTCGGCCTCACCGTCACCGATCACACAGGCGACGATCAGGTCAGGATTATCAAACGCGGCCCCGTAGGCATGGGCCAGGCAATAGCCCAGTTCGCCGCCTTCATGGATCGAGCCCGGAATCTGCGCCGACACATGGCTGGAGATCCCGTAAGGCCAGGAAAACTGCCGAAACAGGCGAACCAGACCGTTGGTATTGCACTCCACCGATGGACAAAATTCGGTATAGGTGCCTTCCAGGTAGGTCTGCGCGACAACCGCTGGCCCACCATGACCGGGGCCGGCGACGAAGAGCATGTTCAAGTCGTACTGGTTGATCAGTCGATTGAGGTGCGTGTAGATCAGGTTAAGCCCCGGCGTCGTGCCCCAATGACCCAGCAACCGCGGTTTGATGTGCGCCAGGGTTAGCGGTTGCTTCAGCAGCGGGTTGTCCTTGAGGTAAATCTGCCCGACGGCCAGATAATTGGAGGCCCGCCAATAGGCATCCAGCCCTTCCAGTTGCTCATCACTCAGAAAATCGCTCATGAAGTTCTCCCCAACGGTCCGACCTACCGATAGTCATTCGTGGATTCTGGGAGTCTGAAACGCTCAAGACTTGATTTACATCAAGTCTCACCGCCGGCGATCAAGTTGAATGGCGTGGGACGCTATGAACATCGACCCACAGGATGCGGGTTTTCCCCGTTCGTCGATTACCCCGGCAAACGCCCGAATGAGGTGCGCGCCCCAAAGCCCCCCATCTATGCTTAGAACATCCCTAGATGGCGTCCCCTCTCATGCCTGAAACTCGCCCACTTCAAGTTCATTACCTCAAGGCCGCGTGCTCCAACTGCAGCGTGTTGGAGTTGTGCCTGCCGATTGGCTTGAGCGGCGCGGAAGTCGAGCGACTGGATACGCTGATCGTGCAGCGCTTCAAGGTTAAAAAGGGGGCCGCGTTGTACCGCACAGGTGATCCATTGCGCTCGCTGTACGCCGTGCGTATCGGCTCGTTCAAAACCAGTGTGCTCTCGGTGGATGGTCGTGAACAGGTCACGGGTTTTCACATACCCGGCGAGATGCTCGGTCTGGACGCCATCAGCGCCGATGAGCATGCCTGCAATGCGTTTGCCCTTGAGGACAGCGAAGTCTGCCCCATCCACTTTGCGCAACTGGAGAAACTCGCGCAAAGCCTGCCGTCGCTGCAACACAACCTTAACAGGCTCCTGAGCCGTGAAATCGTGCGTGATCACAGCATGTTGATGCTCATGGGCAATATGAACTCGGATGAGCGGCTGGCGGCTTTTCTGCTGAACCTGTCGCAACGTTTCAGTATCCGTGGCTATTCCTCCAAGGAATTCGTGCTGAAAATGCGTCGTGAAGAAATCGGCTCCTACCTGGGGCTGCGACTGGAAACCATCTGCCGTGGTATTGCGCACCTGCGGGATCAGGGACTGGTAGAAATATCGGGCCGAGACGTCAAAATCCAGAACATGGAAGGGCTCAAGCAGCTGGTCGCGGGCTGTCATCGCGCCCCACGCTGACACCCGCACGTCTGGAGAATCCTCATGCGTGCCATGGTTCTGCATATTCCCGGCCAGCCGTTGCAACGGGAAGAGCGCCCCATCCCGACACCCGGCCCATACCAACTGCTAATCAAAGTCCTGGCTTGCGGCGTGTGCCGCACCGACCTGCACCTGGTGGACGGTGAGTTACCACAAGCGGTACTGCCGCGGGTGCCGGGACATGAAATCATCGGTGAAGTCACCGCAGTGGGCGCCGAAGTTACACCCGGCTGGATCGGCCAGCGGGTGGGCGTTCCCTGGCTTGGCTGGACCTGCGGCCAGTGCGTGTTCTGCCGCTCGGGCCGGGAGAATCTGTGTGATCAAGCGCAGTTCACCGGTTGTCATCTGGACGGTGGTTACGCCGAATACACCGTTGCCGACAGGCGTTTCTGTTTCCCTATTCCCGAGGTGCTCTCGGACATTCAAGCGGCACCGCTGCTGTGTGCCGGGCTGATCGGCTTTCGGGCCCTGCAAATGGCCAAAGACGCACGCCACCTGGGCCTTTATGGTTTCGGGGCAGCGGCACATTTGGCCATTCAGGTGGCGCGGGGCCGGGGGCAGCAGGTGTATGCCTTCACCCGACCGGATGACAACGAAGGCCAGGCCTATGCCCGCTCACTGGGCGCCGAATGGGCCGGCCCTTCGGATCAGCCTCCGCCACACCTGCTCGATGCCAGCCTGATTTTCGCCCCCGTAGGCGCGCTGGTGCCGGCGGCGCTGGCCGTCACAGTCAAGGGCGGCTGTGTGATTTGCGCCGGTATTCATATGAGCGATATCCCCGCTTTTCCTTACCGCCTGCTGTGGGGCGAGCGCAGCGTCCGTTCGGTGGCCAACCTGACCCGCGAAGACGGCACGAGGTTTTTTGAAGAGTTGCAGCGCACTCCCGTGCACTGCGACATCACCCGTTTTGCTCTGGACGACGCCAATCAGGCACTGGCGTACTTGAGGGCAGGTCGGTTCAATGGCGCGATCGTGCTCACTCCCTGATGCGCGACCTGACCGCCAGAATACTGCCCGGCACCGAATACAGCGCCCGTTCGGTATTGCTGCCGATCAAGCGGTCGATCCCCACCCGGTGCACCGTGCCCATCACCACCACATCGGCCAGGTATTGCTCGACAAACTCACTGATCACCGGCACCGGCAGGCCCATGACGAAATGCCGACGCTCCGGTGGAACGCCGTAACGATCGGCCAGGGTGACGAAGGCCAGATGCAGGGATTCACGCAGCTCCTCAACGTAGTCCACGCTCCAGCCACCGCCGACCAGCGGCGCATCGCCATTGAAGGCTGGCGACAAGTCATAGGCGTAAAGCAGGTGCAGCGGCGCGTCGCATTGCAAGGCCAGTGCGTTGGCGGTCTGAATGATCGTGTCGTTCAGGCCACTGATCTGGGTTGAGGGGTCGAACGGGTCCACCGCGGCGACGACCCGGTGCGGCAAACCGTAACGGGCCTGATTGACCAGGTGCACGGGGATCGGGCATTCGCGCAGCAAGTGGCAATCGAGCGGAGTGATGAACACCCGCTTGAGCGCTGGCTCCAGGGTGACATCCTTGATCAGCAGGTCGGGCTTGAGGTCTTCGACCGCGTTCAATATATCCAGCAGCGGATGGGTCGTGAACACGACTTTGACCGTCACCTCCAGCCCCAGGCCACTGAGTCGCTCGAGCTCTTCGGCCTCCCAGCGGCGATAGCGGCGCAGATAGCGCTCATACCCTGCGTCGTCGATTTTCTCTTCCCACACATGCACGATCGGCGCGGGTTCGACAAAAGCACGCACCTCCAGCACGGCGCCACTCGCCTTGGCCAGCGCGACGGCACGCAGCATGGCTGGGGACTGATGCAGGGTTTGGTCGGCGATCAGCAACAAACGTTGATATTGACCCATCACACACCTCAGCTCGACACCGGTCATTAAGCGCCGGAGGTTCCAAGATGCGCTCGTTGCCCCCTCCCCCAGGTTGATTTACATCAAACACGCGTAAATGAATGCCACGTTACGTCTCTCTGATCCAGATCAGATTCTGACGCCGGCGGCAGCGTAGAAAGGAACGAACCGCGGAATTTGTCACCGCGCGCCAATCTTTCAAACCGGATGGAGGACCACCCCATGCTCACTGTCAAAGACCACAATGATCGGGCCGCTGCCGCCTACGCCGCGGTGACCGGACAATACTGGATTGAAGCGCTCAAGGATGGTCGTCACGTGCTGATCCGGCCGCTGGCGGAAAAAGACCGCGAGCGTGAATACGCTTTTATCAAACGGCTGTCACCCGAGTCCCGGCACATGCGTTTTCTTGCGCAAATCAACGAGCCCGGCGCCGCCATGCTCAATCAGTTGATGGACACCGACAACAAACAGCGCATGGCCTACATCGCGCTGGTCCACGAAAACGGCCAGTTGATCGAGATCGGCGTCAGCCGCTACGCCGCCACAGCCGAGCATGAATGTGAATGCGCCGTAACGGTCGCCGATGAATGGAAGCACCTGGGGCTTGGCACGTTACTGATGGAGCATCTGATCAAGTCCGCCCGCAAGAACGGTTTTCGTCAGATGTATTCGGTGGACGCCTCCAGCAACGCGCAGATGCGCGACCTGGCCAAGGCCTTGGGTTTCGAGAGGCATAATGATCCTGATGACAGCCGTCAGGTCATTCATCGTCTTTACCTGTAAAAAAATCGCCCCGCGATGTTCCGGCCAACGGTTCATTGCGGGGCGATTCAAGCGCTCAGGATTGCAGCATCTTGCCCGGTTTTATCGCCAGCACACTGCATGGCGCCCGATGCAGGAGTTGTTCGGCGGTGGTCCCCAGTAGCTTGTTCAACCCCTTGTGCTGCACCGTTCCCATTACGATGACATCGGTGCGGTGGTCGGTGGCGAAATCACAAATACTCGACACTGGTGCGCCCTCAATGAAGTGCCGACATTCCGGTGGCACGCCGTGACGCTCTGCCAGGGCCGCAAATGCCTCGGCCTGAGCCACGCCCAACGCTTCATAAACCCCGACGGCCAGCGGCAGCGCACCGAATCCCATGTCCTGCGCATACACGGCCGTCCAGTCAAAGGCATGCAGCAGTTCCAGCCGGGCATCGCACTGTTCAGCCAGCTTGGTCGCAGCGTCGATAATCTGGTCGTTGAACACATGGTCCTGGTCTTCGCTGCGCAACACATCGACGATGGCCAGCACGTTGCGGGGGCGTGGGTTGAGGGCATTGGTCACCAGATGCACCGGCACCGGACAATCGCGCAGCAACTGCCAGTCCAGCGGCGTAAAAAACACCCGTTTCAATGCCGATTCTTCCTGGGCATCCTTGACGATCAGCGCCAGCGGCATCTCGTTGACGAAGTGCAGGATTTCCTCATAAGGATGTTGTACCCACACCACCTCACTGGTGACCTCGACCCCGTGTTTGTTCATCAGGCCGGCTTGCTCCGCGAGCCATTGCCGATGGGTTTGCAAATACCCGTCCCGGGCCAGGCTGATTTGTTCAGGGGCGAACAGGCCAGCCACCGCCAGGGCCTGCAAATAATCGAACGCCACAATATGCAACGGCAGTTGCATGGCGAGCGCCAACGCGGCGGCCCGGTCGAACGCGGGCGTGCGAGTCATGGCTGAGGGGGCTATTAACAGTAAACGCTGAATCTGCGACATGGGGCACCTCGGCACGCGGCCATCTGGATGAAGTGAACAGGCATCCAGATTGAGCGTTCCTGTCTGGGACGACTTGATCTTTATCAGGAACTAACCGCATGTCGGACGGTTTTTTCCGTTCCCCGCCTGTTTGACAAAAATCAATCCTGCCTCCCCGGCCAGCGGCAGGATGAGCCTAAGGTTTCACTGCCCAAACGCACCGTTGCCATTGAGCGCAAGCGTTTCTGGATTACCCACGGGAGATTTGTCATGTCTGAGCAATTACGTTTGATGCTGGTCGTCTCGCCCTTGATGGAAAACAGCCCCGCGTTCGACCGGGCCGCAGCGTTGGCCAAGGCTTCGGGTGCGGCACTGCATATTGTGGCGTTCGACTACCTGGAAGGGCTGGCAACGGCCGGCATGGTCAACGAACAAGCGCTGGAGCAGATGCGACTCGGGTATGTCGAGCGCCATCGCCAATGGCTGGAAGAGCAGGCCCGTCCCTTACGCAAAATCGGAGTGCACGTCACCACTGAAGTGATCTGGGTGGAAAGACCCTTGCAGGAAATCCTCATTCACCTCAAAGAACAGCCGATGACCGCACTGATCAAGGCACTCGAATACGAATCGCTGCTATCACGCCTGATGTTCACGCCCCTCGATATCCATTTACTGCGCGAATGCCCCGTGCCTTTGCATTTTGTCAGTCACGTGCGGCACCCCCTGCCACGCAAGATTGTCGCCGCAGTTGACCCTTTCCATCGCGATAACCAATACGAAGGTTTCAACGACCGGATTCTGCGCGAGGCCGCAAAACTGGCGAGCGCCTGTAACGCGACGCTGGATGTGATCTATGCCCATGACCTGTCTTCCATCAGCACCGACGAATTCGGCTTCGACAACGCCTCTGCATTCTTTTCCTCAGGTACCGCCAAGACGCTGTTCGATGCACAAAGCGATGCCTTCCGCGAGCTGGCCGAGCGCAATGGTATTCCTCCGGAGAACCAGCACATGATCATGGGCAATCCGGCCAAGGTTCTCTCCAGTTACGCGGATGCCTATGACATCGACGTCATCGTCATGGGCCGGGTCGGCCATCGGGGCATTGGTCGATTGGTCGGCAGTACGGTGGAACACCTGCTGTACAAAATGCCGTGCAGCGTATGGGTGATTTCACCGGAAGAATTGGCTGAGTGAAAGAAGCCCACGAATCAGAAAGAACGAGATGCGGGGCCGCAAACGGATGGTTGAGCATCCCTTAGGGACGCTCAACCAATGGATGGGTGCGAGGTATTTTCTGACGCGAAAGCTGGCCGGGTTAAGTTCAACCGAAGGCGTAATGCTGTTCACTTAAGCGCGCTCTTGGATCGTGCGTACCTCTGTGGCGAGCGAGCTTGCTCGCGCTGGGCTGCGTAGCGGCCCCAAAAATCTGACAATCATTGCCGATTTTTGTGAGTGCTACGCACTCAAGCGCGAGCAAGCTCGCTCGCCACAGGTTTCTCCGATTCCAGACTCTCTTAAGTGAACAGCATTGAACCGAAGGCGGGGCTTTTGATCGGGCTGGCGCCACTTCATATCGGTTACATCGCGGTATGGAAAATCTGCTCGATCTCGTCCTGATTGGCAGGACGCGGATTGGTAAAGCCGCAGGCATCCTTCATGGCATTGGTTGCCAGGATCGGGATGTCGTCGGCCTTGGCACCCAGTTCGGCGAGGCCGCTCGGAATACCGACATCCGAAGACAGTTTACGGATGGCGGTGATGGCCGCGGCGGCGCCTTTTTCCGCATCCAGATGCTGGGTGTCGACACCCATTGCATTGGCGATGTCTTTAAACCGGGCCGGGCATACGCTGGCGTTGAAGCTGGCGACATGGGGCAGCAGGATCGCATTACAGACGCCGTGAGGCAGGTCGTAGAAACCACCCAGTTGGTGCGCCATGGCGTGGACATAACCCAGCGAAGCATTGTTGAAGGCCATGCCGGCAAGAAATTGCGCGTAGGCCATGTTTTCCCGGGCGGTCATGTCGTCACCCTGGGCAACGGCAGTGCGCAGGTTGGCCGAGATCAATTCCACGGCCTTGAGTGCGCAGGCATCAGTGATCGGCGTTGCCGCAGTCGACACGTAAGCTTCGATAGCGTGGGTCAGCGCGTCCATGCCGGTGGCGGCGGTCAGGCCTTTGGGCATGCCTGCCATCAGCGAAGGATCGTTGACCGACAACAGTGGGGTGACGTTACGGTCGACGATGGCCATTTTCACGTGCCGGACTTCGTCGGTAATGATGCAGAAACGGGTCATTTCACTCGCCGTGCCAGCGGTGGTATTGATCGCGATCAACGGCATCTGTGGCTTGGCGGATTGATCCACGCCTTCGTAATCACTGATGTGCCCGCCGTTGGTGGCGCACAGGGCAATGCCCTTGGCGCAGTCATGGGGTGAACCGCCGCCCAGGGAAATAATGAAATCACAGTCGCTGCGCCCCAGCAGCTCAAGACCTTTCTCGACATTGCTGACCGTCGGATTCGGCTTGGCGCCATCAAACAAGGTGGAGTTGATGTCCTGCTGGGCCAGAAGGCTGGCGACCTTGGCGGCCACGCCGGCTTTGGCCAGGCCTGCATCAGTGACGATCAAGGCTTTACGAAAACCATATTTGCGGATGGCGAGCATCGCTTCGTCGAGACTGCCAATGCCCATCATGTTCACGGATGGAATGAAGAAAGTGCTGCTCATGATAAATCCTCTTTTACTCTGGAAACCCGGAAATCAGGTGAGGTCTTCTACTCATATCGCAGGCTGTGAGGCGGGTCTGATTGTCGTCATTGACGAGCTCAGCGGGAGACGTGCTGCATCAAGTGTTCAGGCGAACAGTGTTTTAAGATGCAGAGGTGGATGGGCCATCGCAGCCGGTATCTTTTGATCATGGGATTGAGCCTAAACCTGTGACGCCAGACTGGAATGGTCCTTTAGCTTTCATTGGCACCTCCTTTAGTACTGGGAGGTCATGCGCACCGCCAAGTCCGGTGCGAGATCTGTGGGAGCCGGGCTTGCCCCAATGTCAGTCAGTTAAGGATGTTCAGGTGAACTTCACACCTGTGGCGAGGAAGCTTGCTCCCGCTGGGGCGCGCAGCGGCGTTTCTTGGCTTTGCGAGATTGGGTAGATGACTTGGTCGGATGCATGCGGATCAATCGACAGGCTGAAATCGGCCAAGAGCAGACTGTGGACAGGTAGCCGCTGATGTCTCTACGCTGGTCGATCCAGTGACAGCACAGCGGTAAAAAGGAGTAGGCATGTTGGAAGTTGTCATTGATCGAGATAGCGTGCATGCAGGAGACGATATGCACAGTCATGAAACGTCAATTAACGTCGAAGCCACCGCAACGCTAAGTGTGTTGTTAGATAAGGTGCAAACCTTGGGCTACTTGCCAGGCATCAGGGGTGGCGAGGCTACCTGGATAATTTGTACGTCTGAAAACCCAATAGGCGTTTTAGCTCAGCAATGGTCAGAGCCAAAACTGACGGTGCCCGCCGACAGTATGGTAAGTGAATATTTCGCAGGCATCGAACCTCGCCTTTTGTTCAGATATTGGTGCCAGAAAAATCCAGATCAGGTTTTCGACCATATCAAGGTCGGTAATGAGCCACCTCCAGTTTATTAGTGGTCAATGGCAACCCTAGCTGTAGTCCTGGACTCGAGGTCCGCTTGGGGTCGTTTTCAGTCGGTCACGACAGGCAGAAAACGGCCAAGAGCCGCCAGTCGACTTCCCTTAAATAAGCGCTAAGCAAGGTAAATTTCGCGATGAAAAGCTGGATAGCTAATACGAAAATTAATGCCCTGTTAGGGGCTAGCTCTCAAAAAATTGATGGCGTGAAGGTTAGGCGGACCCTTATAGAGTACTGCGACAGGT
Organism: Pseudomonas sp. BF-B-26; assembly: GCF_019956495.1. Classification (NCBI taxonomy): domain Bacteria; kingdom Pseudomonadati; phylum Pseudomonadota; class Gammaproteobacteria; order Pseudomonadales; family Pseudomonadaceae; genus Pseudomonas; species Pseudomonas sp. BF-B-26. The sequence continues at coordinate 89,237 of NZ_JAHBDP010000080.1, forward strand.
ATCAAAAGATTTATCCTTTTGCAATTCTGGAAGAGCCACTTGAACTCCTGAAAAACAATGTAAATTCAGATGATAAATATAGGGAAATGCGAGCACTGCTTAGGGTTGCGACTGAAGAATACTGCATTAGTTTAAACGAGATAGCCGATGCTCTTCTTGACCTGATAGACACTCGTGTCCTTACTACGGACCAAGCAAAAAAAATTATCAATCACGTTTTCGAAGCATTTTCCTGCAATGAAAGCCCCGAAGATTTCATTCCAAGAGAGGATGCCTATTTGTGCAAAAATCTGTTTGCGATTACCTCCAACTAGCAAATGGTTGAAACCGCTCGCCTTGCTCGCTAGGACGGGCCCGATTGGGGTGACTAGTTACTCGCCTCGGGACATTTTTGGGCCTTTGATGACCGGCCGCTTCTGGCCGTAAACACCCTTTCGCGAAGGGCTGCTATGGGTCGATTTCGGCAAGAATCATATGCGCTTCAGGACAGCTTACAGTCACTTGCACTCATCACGACTGATGTAACCGGCATCATGTCTCGGCCTACATAGTTATAGCGGTAGGTTCCGCCAAGTCTCATAACGCGCAAAATCTGCGGTTGGGTACAAATTGCGGCCAGTGTCGACCTGAAATACTGGTAGGTTTTAAGCGTGTTGAATTCAGCCGCATCCGCTTTTACCAATCGCACCCAATAGGTGAACTGTCTCCCGGAGCCGGAAACGTCGTACAGTTCCATCCCATCATTCAGCTTTTCCGGGAGCTTGGCCTTCATCGGTCCAATAGCCTTGTAAAAGATCTGCGCAAACAGATCATCCAGCGTCATGCCCGAGGCCGCTAACTCGTCCAGCAGGGGCTGAGTACTAGCATCCGCGGCAGCGCCTTCTGGCATTTTTGTCTTAACAGACTCGACTTTCGGCACCACAGCGGCACATCCCGTAACCATCAATGACATGGCAACTGCCACGATGCGAATTATCCTGGGCAATTTTTTCACAATCCTTGAAATTCAAAGTGCATGATCTTATCGCAAACGGCCATTAGCCATCACGCTGAGCGAGTATGAAAGCGGGATGGGCTTTCTGTTTTTGCGTCAGCTCAGCCTTGGGCGACCGGCAGAAATGGGTCGATTTCGGTCGGTCGTGACAGACAGAAAACGGCCAAAAGCTGAAGTAGCCTGTTTGGGGGGCAGACATTCAAGATCTAGCCTAACCCGGCGCTACGCGGCTTTTTAGTCCGGCGCCCATATCGATCAATACGTTAAGACCCGGGCTTTAGATGCGTCTAAGTGTCAGCGAAACATCTTCCCTCGTTTCCGCGACCCCAAATACTCCAACGGTAGCGTGGCGTCTTAAGCGCAAGAGCCAGCGATCCGTCGCGATGGAATTTGTGCGACTTCGCACATTACTCGGTTTTCTGATCTGGCTCAAAGTATCTACCGTCCCTGGGCGTAGTGTTTGCAATAACGTTTCGTAAACACGCCGGAAATGGGGTGCTCATCCTTCACGTTTTTCAGTGTGTTTTTGAGATGTTTTTGCCTTTTTCATACTCAAAGGGTGTCCGATGAAAACCTCATATTTCGTAGCAACGACAATCCTCGCCGCAGGCTTGTCTGCCGTTGCATCTCCTGCCAACTCGCAGACACTCGAAAAAGTTGCCGATAATAACAAAATCACCGTGTCTTACCGGGAGGCATCGGTACCTTTCAGCTACTTGATCAGTCCTACCGAAGCCGTGGGTTTCTCAGTCGATTTAACCGATGCCATCGTTGATGATGTGCGCAGGAAGCTCGACAAACCGAACTTAGAAGTGGCTTACATTCCTGTGTCTTCGCAAACCCGCATTCCGTTGCTTGTCAACGGCACATACGATCTGGAGTGCGGTTCGACCACCAACAACGCTGCGCGTGGCAAGGACGTGGCTTTTGCAATTAGCCATTTCTACACCGGCACGCGCCTGTTGACCAAGAAGACCTCAGGCATAAAGAACTACGCCGATCTCGCAAAAAAGACTGTCGCCAGCACGGTCGGCAGCACGAACGAGAAGGTCCTCCGCCAATACAGTACCGACAACAATTTAGATGTACAGGTCGTCTTGGGTAAAGACTATGACGACTCCTTGGCGCTGGTTGAAAATGATCGTGCCGTAGCGTTTGCCATGGACGATATCCTGCTTTATGGCCTCATGGCGAACTCCAAAAATCCCGGTTCGCTCGAAGTCGTGGGTGATGCGCTGCAAGTCGAACCCTATGGCTGCATGCTTCGCAAAGATGATCCCGAGTTCAAGCAATTGGTCGATGGCACCATAACCCGTCTCATGGAGTCGGGCGAATTCGCAAGGCTATACACCAAGTGGTTTGAATCACCGATTCCTCCAAAAGGAATGAATCTGAATATGCCGATGAGCGAGCAGCTCAAAGCCAATCTCAAGGCGCGCAGTGACAAACCAGTGCTGTAAAGCTTAACGAGTAACTGAGCAAATGACATATAGAAGAAAAAGAACTCCGCCAGGAGGTATGGATCACGATTGATTACTCCGCCGGAGTACGTACATGGATTGCCTGATATGTGGAAACAAGCTTGCTCGTATTGCGTCTTCTGGCGTCTGGACGGAGTTTCATTGTCCTGAGTGTGGTTCCGGTCGCGTAACCATGGAGCTTCTTAGCTTAATGATGCTGATGCGAGCTCGGTTTGATGTGTCGCTGAGCCGAAAATGGCTTGCAGAACAACGGAAGTTCGACCCGCTCCCTATTATGCAAACCTCAGATCTCCCATTTTTGACAATCCACTGACTTACTGACTCATTCACTGAGTGCTGTTGGCCGTATTCCGCTTGTGACCAAGGCCGCTGTCGGCCATGAGCGGACATTGACCTGGGACTGCTACCGGCCAGAGCAGTCATTCGTGTTGGCGTTCAATAACGATGCTTTTATCTATGACGCCGCAAAACCGAATAGATTTATCCAGCTGGCGAGACGCTCATTTTCACTATGAGTGCCAAACGAATGCAGATGAGCTACTACAATCCTTAGAACTCCGGGGCCTGACAGAAAGCGAACGAATGTGGATGAAACACAAACTCTACCTCGTCTGGCTGATTCGGTTCGCATCCGCTTCGCTCATCATCGTAACCTGCGGTGCAGGCGCAGAAGATCTCGAACCAAGGTCCTACGCCAATACGCCGGTCGGTATCAATTTCCTGCTCATGGGCTATAGCGATCTGCATGGCAACGTAACGGCCAACCCCTCAATCCCGCTTCAGGACGCCAAGCTCAACATCAAGACGGTCGTGTTTGCCTTTGCCAGGTCCCTGGACGTCTGGGGCCGCTCCGGGAAGTTCGATATTGTCGTGCCTGAGGCAAAATTGACCGGCTCCGCCCTGTTCAACGGTGAACTCAAGGAGCGTAATGTGACCGGGTTGATCGATCCGAGATTCCGCTTCTCGGTCAACCTGTATGGCGCCCCGGCGCTGTCCCTGGCTGAATTCCCCGGCTATCAACAGGATGTGATTATCGGCACCAGCCTGGCGATCACGCCCCCCCTCGGGCAGTACGACGAGAACAAGCTGGTAAATCTGGGTAACAATCGCTGGTCATTCAAACCCGAGCTCGGGATTTCCAAGCGCCTGGGGCCAGTGACCCTGGAGTTATCCGGCGCGGGCACCTTTTACACCGACAATAATGAGTTCCTCGGCAACCACACACTCTCCCAGAACCCGATTTACCAGGTACAGGGGCATCTAATCTATGCCTTTAACAATGGAGTTTGGGTTGCGCTGGATACGACCTACTTCACTGGCGGAAGTAGTTCAGTCGATGGAGTCGGTAATCACGACTACCAGGAAAACACACGTTACGGATGCACTCTGACGCTGCCATTGGACCGAAACCATTCACTAAAGCTGAGTGCGAGTAATGGCGGACATACCCGCACGGGCAGCGAATACGACTCCATTGGAATAGTCTGGCAGTATCGCTTCGGCGGCGGGTTGTGAAACTTGGGACTTGCTTTAAATACCCTTCATTGATCCGAGCTTTCCCAACGTCATAAGTCGTTGACGGCAGGGGTAGCCACCCAGCCGGCCTCCAAGCCTCCGGGCAGCATTTGCCCAACTTCTTCTCCAACCTCCGAGTCAATCAGCTTGTTTAGCTTGGCGTTCATGGTCATGAGGAGGTCGGCGTTATTTGTCGGATCCAGCGCGAGGATTAGCTCGGTAGCATTACCGAATGTGGCATTGAGTAGCCCACCCACGCTCTCGCCCAGATGTGCGGCCAATTGCTCGGTGGCGCATCCAAGCCAGCCTGCCAGCGGCAAGATGGCGAGCGCACGTCAAGTAACCGACCTGATGATGCCAGCCACTCGACAGAAGTCGAAAATCAATCCCGAGCAATCTTGTCATTTGCCAAGGCTTAGGGCAGGGTCGATACCACTGAGTCTCTGTCAAAGGAGTCACCCCATGTCAAAGCTATATCCCAGTATCGATCCCGAGGGGCTGGTCGAGTACTCAGTGGTCTACACCGACCGCTCGCTCAACCACATGTCGCAGTCATTTCAAGACGTGATGAAGAACATTTCCAGGACTCTGAAACAGGTCTACAACGCCCAGGCTGTTGCGGTGGTCCCGGGCAGCGGCACATTCGGCATGGAAGCGGTGGCGCGACAGTTTGCCACCGACCAGCAATGCCTTGTGATTCGCAACGGCTGGTTCAGTTATCGCTGGAGCCAGATCCTTGAGATGGGCAACATCCCGGCGGCCACCACGGTGCTGAAAGCCCGACCGGTCGACACGGGTCGCCAGACTGCCTACGCCCCACCCCCTCTGGACGAAGTGCTGGCAGCCATTGCGGCGCAGAAGCCGCAGATTGTCTTCGCTCCCCACGTTGAAACCTCATCAGGGATTATCCTGCCCGACGAGTACCTGCGGGCCGTCGGCGACGCCGTGCATGCGGTAGGTGGCCTGTTCGTGCTGGACTGCATCGCCTCAGGCACGCTTTGGGTTGATATGCACAAATGCGCAGTCGACTTGCTGATCAGCGCACCGCAGAAAGGCTGGAGCGCCTCCCCTTGCTGCGCCCTGGTGATGCTCAGTTCTTTGGCCCTCGAGCGCATCGAACACACGCATAGCAGCAGTTTCGCCTGCGACCTGAAAAAGTGGCTTCAGATCATGCAGGCTTACGAACAGGGCGGACATGCCTACCATGCGACCATGCCCAGCGATTCCCTCGCGCGATTCAACGAAGTGATGAAAGAGACGCAAGCCTACGGTTTCGACAAGGTCCGCGACGAACAACAGGCTCTGGGCGATCGGGTGCGCGCAATGTTGACCGGCAAAGGCATCAAAAGCGTGGCCGCAGCCGGCTTTCAGGCCCCTGGTGTGGTGGTGAGCTACACCGATGATGCCGACATCAAAAGCGGTAAGAAATTTGCCAACCACGGCCTACAGATCGCCGCCGGAGTGCCGTTACAATGCGACGAGCCGGCCGACTTCCAGACCTTCCGCATCGGTCTGTTCGGGCTCGAAAAGCTGCACAATATCGAGCGCACGGTCAGCACCCTCGAACAGGCACTGGACGAGGTGATGGTTAACTAAGCCCTCATCTTGCCCGCAGCACGTGCGCCCTTCAGCGCTATCAGAAAAGGTTTCCAACGAAGCCTTTCACGGGGCGGATGATTGGCGGCTGTATGACTTGGATCGACCCAAAGCTGACGATGGCGACAGGCAGAAATCGGCCACGCCCCTGCCTCCCTCAACGTGGAGCACAAACCCTGAACACCATTGCGACTTAACCGGCCAAAAGGACACTCAGAAACTCAACCGTGCACCAGGTAGGCTCCTGACGGAACCCGATATCGCAGCTTCTTGCATTTGCCGGGTTTGGGCTGATGCCCGGGCGGGCGATCAGGAAACCAGATACGGCATTTACCCGGAGGCGGCCAATGGCCGCGGGGAATCTCAACCTCATCGTACGCAGGCCGCTCTGGCTCGACGAAAGCCACTGGCAATTCTCCTTCGGGCCCTGGCCCGCCAGCCGTCGGTGAATCCGATACCCTTTCCGCCTGTGCGCTAGCGAAGTTGCCAGCGTCGGCTTGTTCAGCAGCGGCCATTTCTGCCTCGCGGCGCTTTTGGACCTCCTCTTTGAGCCCCTCCTGGACTGCGACCAGGTCCTCTTTGGCGTTGGGTGAAGTACTTGAAGCCTTGGCCTGCTGCGCCGCCTGGATCAATTGGAAGTTGCGGTTGCGTAACTCGACGTTGCGACCAACCCGCATGTTCGAGCGCGCCGCCAACGTTTCAGCCTGCTCGTACTGCCCCTGCTGAAGACGCAATACACCAAGGTAATGCAGCGTCGCGGGATTGTTCGGCTGGATATGCAGGGCACGTTCCAGCGTGGCAGCGGCTTGGTCCAACTGGCCATTTTCATACTGCCCAGAGGCGGTTTCGATTAGCGTGGTTGATGCGCTGTTACTTTGCGAGGGCGCCTTTCGCTCGGCAGCAACCGAGCAAAGCGACACGACGGCGCAGAACGCCAGGATAAGACCCGGCAGAAAACTCTTGGTTGGCATCAAGGGGCGGACTCGGCGGATCGAGGACGGCACTGCCGCAAAGCAGGCCACCAGCGCTGCTCGGCGTCGCCGATACAGGGCCCCTGTTGACCTGGCCATTACCCCGAAGTTCCCGCTGCATCGGGCACATCGGCACCGGACCTTCTCATGCGGATTGTCTACGCCAGGTGCCGGGTGATGTGCCGAACTGGCGTTTAAATGCGCGGCTGAACGCTGCTTCGGATTCGTAGCCCACTGCAAAGCCGATTTGCGCCACATTCCCGCGACCTTCGCGCAGGTGTTGAGCCGCCACGTGCATACGCCAAAGCGTCAGGTATTGCATCGGTGGCTGTCCGACCAATGCCGTGAATCGCTCCGCGAATACCGAGCGCGACATGCCCACTTCAAGCGCCAGGGCTTCTGCCGTCCAGCCCTCGGTTGGACGAGCATGGAGCAGCGCCAATGCGCGCCCGATATGCGGATCTCGCAAACCCGCCAGCCACCCGCGCCGTTCAGCGGGGAGGTTCGCGACATACTGGCTGACGGCTTCGACGAACAGCAGTTCGGATAGCTTGGCGATGACCGTTGCCGAGCCGACGCGCCCCGCCGCGATCTCACTGACAGCGAAACGGAATGAGCTTTCAATCCAGGCCCCCGAAGCCGTCGTGCGGACATCTAGCTTCAATAAGGATGGCAGCGACGAAAGCAACGGACTGAACGGTGTTTCAGAGCCGAGGAATCCGCACAATAACTGTGTGATCTCGCCGCCCCCGCCGTACTTGATTCGTGAAATGCCGCCGACTTCCGGCGGCTGAATAACTTCGCGCGCCGACATGGGCGCAATGCTCAGATCACTGCCAAAAGTATGAACGTCATTGCGAGGCAGCAGAATGAGTTCGCCTGCCCGCACGTCGAGGGTGGCGCCATCGTCGATTCGCAACTGCATGTGCCCCGCCGCGACAAAATGCGACGCAATGACATGTCGAGGTGCCGCCAGGAACGGTTTGCAATCGTCTGCAGAGATTCTTCCGCTGATGCACCAGGGCGCAGTGAGCTCCGCCTCGAGGAAGACCCCTCCAGACAGCCGAATCACACGCAAGACATCAGAAAGCGCATCCAACAATTGCCAGCCCTCCTTTCCGGAGTCCGGAGCATGTAATCAGGCGCACTGGTCATTCGCCGCCTGAACTGCGAGGCCTAGATTAGCACCAACGTAGACTCAGTGATCGAGACGCTCCCCAGACACTTCACCAATGGTCATTGCCCCCGCGTTAACCGTAATTGGCCCATTCCAACTCGACCACGCAAGCCGGAGATCAATATGAACACCGCAGCTACCCTACCCCGCTCAGATTCAGGCAACGCCGACCGTTATGCTCAAATCGTCAGATCATCGAAGAAAGCGGAATGGCAGATCGATCGTGATTTGCTACAGGACCGTAGCTTCGACTTCTCGCGAAAATTCTTGCCCGACGGACTATCGCGGATCGACCGCCTGACCTTTCTCACCGCGGACGAGGCGCGCCTGCTCAGCCAGATTCAGGGCCGAACCTATGCGTATATCTTTGGCCTGGTCGAGCGTTTTATCAGTGCCAAAATGCTCGATCAAGGCCGGGCCCATGTGTTTGACGATCAGCTCGCACTCGAAGCGCTGGTGCGCTTTTCCAACGACGAGATCAAGCATCAGGAACTGTTCCGGCGCATTGAGACGATGATTAGTACGCACTTGCCGGCGGGATATCGTCAGGTTGCCGATCCAAACGATGTGGCGCGCGCGGTACTGGCGGCCAGCACCTGGTCGGTGCTGGCGCTGACCTGTCATATCGAGCTGTTTGTTCAGACGCACTACGTGCAAAGCATCGCCCCGCGCGAGGAGTTGTGCCCACTCTTCAAGGATGTCTTCAAATTTCACTGGAAGGATGAAAGCCGGCACGTCGTACTCGATGAACTGGAGTGGGAGGCGGAGCACGCGAAACTGTCCCCGGCCGACCGCGACCAGGCAGTGACCGATCTGATTGCGCTGGTGGCCGCCGTCGACGCCATCCTGCAGGCACAATCGGCATCCGATGCCGACTACTTCATTCGAATTGCTTCGCGATCGTTCAGTGTCGATGAGACAGCGCAAATCAACACCTGCGTGCTGAGCGCCTACCGCTGGCAATACATCATCTCGGGTGTGCAGCACCCACACTTTGGCCAGCTGCTTGCGCGCATGACAACACCTGCACAGATGTCCAGGATTCAGACCGCACTGGCACCCATCATGAGCAATTGATCGACAGGGGGCGACCGACCGCGCGTCGGTCGCACGACGCTGGGATGACGTACTGAAAATGATTGATTGAGGATGGCAGCCATGACGATTCCGATGTGGATGCTGCTTGGATTTGCAACCTGGACTTTACTGTTGTTGATGGCAACCGTCGGGGTGTATCGCTGGGTCAGAATCTTGTTCTCGAGTGTTCCGATTGCTTCCTTCCGAAGCGATCAGCTCGAAGGCGAGGATTGGTATCGCCGCGGGACAAGAGCACACGCGAACTGTGTGGAGAATCTGCCTGTCTTTGGCGTCATCGTGTTGGTGATTTCAGCCCTGGGTGTCGACGGCCTTGCGGTGAACTACTTGTCCATAATCGTTCTGATCGCTCGTGTGTGCCAGTCGCTGGTTCACGTATCCCATGTGCAAACCGATACGTTCGTGGCGGTTCGATTTACCTTCTTTTGCGTGCAGTTGGTCTGTTTTCTCGCACTCATTGTGATAGCCGCTTGTTACGGCACCTGAATACTCAAATAGAGGGATGAATTCAGGCCTGTCCTGCCAATCAACATTTCGTTCGGACGCGCCCCTGGCAAGTCAGAGGTTAGATTCGATCCAGACTATCTTCGGCGCGACCGGTTGAAAACGGCTGTCGATTCACGCCCCGCCGGCAACAAGTCTCACTCTGTGGCAGTCAGACGGTCCAAGTTTTTGACCGCTTGATGAGCGAACATCAATTGGCATCAGAGACTGTCCGGATTCGTTGTCCAACAGCACAGAACGTGTCTCTTGCGGCTTGAACAGGAAGCGTTCGCCCCACTGTCTCATACTGACCACAACCGGAAAGATCTCCCGTCCTTTGTCCGTTAGGACGTACTCCTTGTAGGCGCTTCCATCCGACGCCGGTCGAACGTCGAATACACCGACTTCAACCAACGTTTTTAGTCGCGATGCCAGAATATTTTTGGCCACGCCCAAGCTCTTTTGAAACTCGCTGAATCGGCGAATGTCGTCAAATGCGTCGCGGATAATCATGAGCGACCAGCGATCCCCAATTGCCTCCAGTGTTCTTGCTACCGGGCATTCGCTGCTTTGCGGTGAAGCGCCTTTGACCATCGTATTTACCTTTTGAATAAGGGTGCCAAGTCTGTCGATAAATCTGGATCAATGTGGTTGCAAATTGAAACCTGGCTCAGCAATAATTAAAACCAGTTCTCAATTGAAACCAGTTTAACGCCATGGAGGCGTGCATGACAGCAGATGCAGACTCAACCACCGAACGTTTCTCCAGGCGGCCTTCGGGATTGCCGCATACGGATATCGGAGAAAGCAGCAGGATCGACCGGTCTCCGGGGCTTTCTTCCTCGCTCACGTTATTGTTTTCCGTCACCTGCGCACTTGCAGTAGCCAACGTTTATTTTGCCCAACCCTTGCTCGCCTCAATGGCTGAGAGCCTGGGCGTCACCTCAGGATTGATCGGGGTCGTGGTGACGGCCACTCAGGTTGGATACGCGCTGGGGTTGCTGTTCATCGTACCGCTGGGCGATATGGTCAACCGTAAACGGCTGATTTTGACTCAAGTGACGCTGTCTGCAATTGCGCTGGCGGCAGTCGGCGCATCACAGCAATGGCTGGCCCTGCTGGGAGCCATGAGCATGATGGGCTTACTGGCAGTGGTCGTTCAGGTGCTTGTGGCATATGCCGCCGTGTTGGCAACGCCATCACAACGTGGACAGGCAGTGGGAACCGTAACCAGCGGAGTTGTCCTGGGCATTCTTCTGGCGCGGTTTACCTCTGGGCTGATCGCAGATCTAGCGGGCTGGCGCGCCGTTTATTTCGTTTCATCAGGATTGATGCTGACCATCGCGGCGGTGCTCTGGAAAGTGCTTCCTGCCGCAGTGTCGCCACGCAATCAACACGCCTACCAAGCTCTCATCCGGTCGTTCTTCAAGCTGTTCATGACCGAACCGGTTTTGCGTATCAGGGGCCTGTTGGCCTTACTGATCTTTGCCGCTTTTTCCGTGCTATGGACATCCATGGTGCTGCCGTTGAGCGCTCCGCCGCTGTCGCTTTCACACACTGCCATCGGCATGTTCGGCTTGGCTGGCGTCGCCGGTGCCCTTGCTGCCAGAAGAGCCGGTCGCTGGGCCGATCAAGGTTTGGGACAAAGAGTCACCGGCATTTCGCTGGGGCTCCTGACGCTTTCCTGGTTGCCCATCACTTTTGCCGAGACGTCCCTGATAGCACTGCTCTGCGGAGTGGTCTTGCTCGACTTCGCGGTGCAAGCAGTACACGTCACCAACCAGAGTCTCATTTTTGCTGCTCGACCCGACGCCCAAAGTCGCATGGTCGGCGCATACATGTGCTTCTACTCGGTCGGTAGCGCGCTGGGGGCGGCAGCCGCGACCCAGGTTTATGCGCTCTGGGGCTGGATGGCAGTAAGCCTGCTGGGCGCCTTGATCAGCGCTACAGCTTTGGCGCTGTGGGTTCTTACAAGACATTTCTCAACGACCATTCAAGGACGATCAGTATGAAAGCCGGGCACCTGCTACTCGCAATCTTGATTACTGCCATATGGGGCGTGAATTTCTCGGTTATCAAACTGGGCCTCACCACCGTTGACCCGCTCATTCTTGCTGGCATTCGCTTCACGCTTTGCGCACTTCCAGCGATCTTTTTCATTCCGAAACCTGATGTGCAGTGGCGCTACATCATTGGTTACGGTCTGGTCTTCGGTATCGGACTTTGGGGCATCGTTAACCTTGGCATCAAGTCTGGTCTTTCAGCAGGCATCGCTTCGCTGGTGCTTCAGTTCAGCGCGTTTTTCACCATCCTGCTGGGCTCATGGATATTCAAGGAAGCGATTTCCCGCTACCAACTTGCAGGCATAGGTATCGCCTCCTGTGGCTTGTTGAGCATCATCTCGATTGTTGATGGGACAGTAACGACGGCCGGGCTGATCCTGGTGCTGCTGGGAGCGGTCGCCTGGAGTGTGGCCAACGTGATCAACAAAAAGGCCAAGACCACCCAGGTCTTCGCTTTCATGGTGTGGTCCAGCGCGTTTTCGCCCATCCCTCTTTTCGCGCTTGATTACGCTGTTAACGGCTCGGCGGGTTACAGCGCATTGGTGAATCAACTCGACTACCGCGCCGTCCTATCGATCCTGTTCCAGGTATACCCCAATACACTGTTCGGCTACTGGGTGTGGAATTCACTTCTGAAACGATATCCAGTGTCTACCGTCGCGCCATTGTCGTTATTGGTGCCGGTATTCGGCCTGCTCGGTTCAGTCATGATTTTTAATGAGCCCCTGTCACTTAACAAAATCGTTGCAGTCGTTTTCATCGTGTCGGGTCTTGGCGTCGGCTTATACGGACAGCGCGTCCTCAGTGCGTTGCTCAAGCGATCTGGCCGATGCCCATCGTGATGTAACAGCACGGGCTGGAGACCTTCTGAACACTGCAGAAGGGACATCGAGATAGCAAACCTCAAAGGGGGCCGAACACTGAGGCCATTGGCTATTTAAGCAGCGGCTCCCTAGAACTTTTCCCTATTAATCTGTCTATGTGGATAGGCACATTCGTTCGGTAAGCGCGAACCCGCAAGTTTCCCGCAGCCAGATGGCCACACGTCCAATTGTCAATCAGAGGTTGCCTTCTCTCATGAAATTCCATGACCCACGGATGGTGCTCTTCGCCCTGTTCGCGTTCGCGGCAGTTGGCTCGGCATCAGCAACACAGATGAAGACCTCAACCCCTGTTTTCCCTACTGAAGTCGCAGCCGTTCAGGCTCCTGTCCAGGCCGCCGGCAACCCTTGGCCGACCTTGGCCAGTATGACCGGCAAGCAGCCAGGGCCGTTGCTTGCCCATGACGACCGATACTGGCATGACGGCCGCTGGCACAATCGCCGAGACGATTGGCGCCGAGACGACTGGCGCAGAGATAATTGGCGTAGAGAGCAAGCCCGCCGAGAAGCTGAACGTCGCGATTGGGAGCGCCACCAGGATCGGGCCATGCGGCACCGCTACGAGGACGATCACCGCTACTATCGTCGCTAGTGCGAAGCCACGGGAATCCAGACTCGCTCATCCCGCCGCCCTGCCATACTGTTCAACATGACTCGTGCAACCTTCCGCTTCTACGAGGAGCTCAACGATTTCCTGCCGGCCGAACGGCGGCGGCAGTCCTTCACCTGCGAGTGCGCGCGAGGGGCGACGGTCAAGCACATGATCGAGGCGCTCGGGATCCCGCACACGGAGGTCGAGCTGGTGCTGCTCAACGGCGAGTCGGTGGGCCTTGAGCGGATGATCTTCGACGGTGACCGGCTGGCGGTGTATCCCAAGTTCGAAGCGCTGGACATCAGCCCGCTGCTCAAGGTTCGTGCGCAACCTTTACGGGTGCTGCGCTTCGTCGCTGATGCGCACCTGGGCGGGCTGGCCAGCCTGCTGCGCATGAGCGGCTTCGACACCCTCTACGACAATGGCTTCGAGGATGGCGAGATCGCCGAGATCGCTGCGCAGCAAGGACGCATCGTGCTGACCCGCGACCGCGAACTGCTCAAGCGGCGGATCATCAGCCACGGCTGTTACGTGCATGCCCTGAAACCGTCGCTGCAGCTGCGCGAATTGTACGAACGCCTCGACCTGGCGCGTAGCGCGCGGCCATTCAGCCTGTGCCTTCATTGCAACCTGCCGCTGCACGAGATCAGCCCGGAACTGGCCCGGTTGCAGGTGCCGCCACGCGTGGGCGCCCTCTATTCGCACTTCCTGCGCTGCGACGCCTGCCAACGGATTTACTGGGAGGGTTCGCACTGGCGCGGCATGTGTGCCCTGCTGGCACCTCTGCTGAACCGATAGCCGAGCGCATCGGATCGGACCGGCTGCGGGAAAAGCGCCTCACAAACCCTGGACCTGGCTCAAGCCAGCAGATCGGTGATCCACCGGGCCTGCCGGGCGATCTCTTGCACTTTCTCCTCGGGCACGGCCTGCCGCGCATGGGCGAAGTGGGTCAGGGTCTTCTGCTTCTCGCGCAGGATGCGCTGCCACTTGATCAGGAACGCCGGGCTGCGTGCCTGCATCTGCAGCGGGCCGAAGTAAAGTTCCTCGGCGGTGTACATCACCGGCCCGGCACGCTCGGCGACGATGATTTCGTAGTCGAAGCGATTTTCCCGCAGCAGTTCCTCGCAGAGGATGCGGTAGCCATTCTCCATCAGCCATTGGCGCAGTGGCTGCTCGCCGCCGTTGGGCTGCAGAATCAGGCGTTCCTGGCCGCTCAGGCGCGCCTTGCCGCTGTCGAGGATGTCGCGGATCGTCTCGCCGCCCATGCCGCAGATACTGATCGCGGTGATCCCGTCTCCCGGCTCGATCGCCGCCAGGCCACTGGCCAGGCGCACGCTGATCCGCTGGTCCAGGCCGTTTTCGCGCACGGTGCGTTCGGCCGAGTGGAACGGCGTCAAGGCCACCTCGCCGGCCACCGCCGCCGCGATGGCGCCACGGCGCATCAACGCCACCGGCAGGTAGCCGTGATCCGAGCCGATATCGGCCAGGCGCGCATCTGCGGGCACATGCGCCGCCACGCGCTCCAGGCGCTGGGACAATGTCTGTTCGTTCAACTGCAGTTCCTTTTCACCACGAACGTCCGGCACCGTTGGCCAGATCGGGACGCGATTCTGTCGAGCAACGCCGTGCATTTCAAATTTATATGACCAGGGCCATGACTCGCATCAGCCAGCACAAAAAAAGCCCCGCCACCGAAAGCGGTGCGGGGCAAAAAATTGGTTGGTTGCGGCCAACCAAAGGAGCTCGATGAAAAGCGTCTACGGGCGGAGTCAGATGCAATCCTGTGCGGCGCGCTCAAAACTCGAAGGCAGGAAGTTCGAGGCCAGCAAATGCCGCTCGTAGATGAACACCTTGCCGCCGCTCCCGGCCTTGTAGGCTTCCAGCACGTTGTCCGCCGAGACTTTGCTCGGCACCACGATCCGGTAGCTGCGCTGGGTCTGCGAGACAGTCGGGTTCAACGCTTTGCCCTGCAACTTCGGTACGACGCAGTCGGCGAATTGCGCAGGGGTCTTGTTGGTCTGCAAGGTCAGGGTCGGATCGTTCGGCGCGGAGGCACAACCGGCGAGCAACAAAGAGGCAAACGCTATGGCGGGCGCGAATAAAGGACGCATCGGTCTCATCCCGAGAGTAAAGTTCGATGGAGGCGATTTTCCGCCGATTGCCGACAAAGAAGAACTTGCGTTTCGTAATGGTCACTATTACTTCTAGCGATAGTTGCGCGCCGTGTAGACGGATTCACACTCAATCACGACTGGAAATAATTAATGAGGATCTCTACTTGAGAACTTTTGACCTGATCCGCGACGCCGTTTTGCCCGACTTCCGTGAGCGGGTGGCCGAGTACCTGATCCAGTACGAAACCGTACTGTTGTGCGAAAACGCACCCGACCCGGAGCTTGCGCGGGCCACTGCCAATCAGTTGCGGGGGTATCTGCGAGGATTGAACACCACACGGGTGTTGGGCATGGCGGATTGGGAGGAGCTGGATCGGCGAGTGGTTAATACGTGGCTTTAGCGCCCGACCAGCGAAGTTTCCAACAACGCCTCCAAACCCATCGGCTTGGCAAAATAATAACCCTGGGCCTGCCCTGCACCCATCTCGCGCAGCAAGACCAGTGTCGCTTCATCCTCGACCCCTTCGGCCACCACACTGAGGTCCAGCGATTCGGCCATCCGCACAATCGCCCGGACAATGGCGCGACTGCGTGGACTGGTGGTCAGTTCGAGGATGAACGACTTGTCGATCTTCAAGCCGCTGAAGCGGTATTGATGCACATAGCTCAGGGATGAAAATCCTGCACCGAAGTCATCGAGCACCACCGACATGCCGTTATCGGCCAATTGCTGCATGGTCAGTCGGGCAATGGCTGGCTCAGCCACCAGCGCACCTTCGGTCAACTCCAGGCAGATCCGTGATGGCGCGACCCGGTGCCGGGCCAACAGTGCGAGCACATCGTCGGCGAAGTCCGGACGCGCCATGCTGTAACTGGAGCAATTGACGTGCACCGCAGGCCAATTGGCGTGTTGGGGCTGTGCGAGGATCACTGCAATGCTGTTGAGCATGTACAGGTCCAGTCGACCGATCAGACGCAAACCTTCGACATCCGGCAAAAACTCGCCCGGCGCGATCACCCGGCCACCCGGTTGATGCCAGCGGATCAGCGCTTCAAGGGCCAACAGTTCGCCGCTTTCGACGCTGACAATCGGCTGGAAATACGGCAGCAGTTCGTCGGTACGTTTGAGCGCGTTGCGCAATGCCCCTTCCCGCTCAACCTGGTCCGAGACCTCACGGCGCACTTCCTGATTGAACACTGCGTAGCTGTCACGCCCGGCACTCTTGACCCGGTACATCGCCGCATCGGCGTCGCGCAGCAAGTCGGCTGGTTCGTGATGGAACTGACTGTCAGCACTGACAATACCGATACTGCAAGACGAAAACACTTCATGACCATTGATGGAAAACGGCAGGTCGAACGCCACCAGGATCCGTTCGGCGATTTCGATCACCACGTCCAGCGGCGCCTCGGGGACCAGCACTGAAAACTCATCGCCGCCCAGGCGCGCCAGCATGTCAGTGTCGCGCAGACACCCGCGTAAACGGTGGGCGGCCTGCATCAGCAGCAGGTCGCCAAAATGATGGCCGAGGCTGTCGTTCACCATTTTGAAACGGTCGAGGTCAATGAACATCACCGCCAGGTGCCCGCCTTCGCTGCCGAACCGCGACCAGGCCAGATTGAGGCGCTGTTGCAGGTAGGTACGATTCGGTAGCCCGGTCAGCGCATCGTGGGAGTTTTCGTGTTGCAACTTGGCATTGGCGTGATCGAGCTCGCGAGTGCGGTTCTGCACCCGGGCTTCCAGCATGAGGTTGGCAGCATGGATCGCTTCGGCGGCGGTGCGTCGCGACAACGCGGTGTCGATGTGCCGCGACACGAACGTCAGCAGTTCCTGGTCCCGCAGGGTATAGCGCACCTGCGAGGTATAACTTTGCACCGCCAGCACGCCACGCACCACATCGCCATCGAACAATGGAATGCCCAGCCAGGAATAGGCTTTGACAGACTCATGGGCCATTGCGATTTCACCGTGCGCAGCCAATCGGTCAGCTTCGCCTGCATCAATCAGGCAAGGTCGGCGCTGACGGATAACGTACTCGGTCAAGCCCCGGCGCCCACGCCGCGCCTCCGGGCAGGTTGTCTGCCGTTCATCGACGTAATACGGAAAGGTCACTTCACTGGTCGCGTCGTCGAACAGTGCAATGTAGAAGTTCCGCGCGAACAGCAGATCACCGACGATGCCATGCAACGTTTGAAACAACTCAGCCATGTCGCCAGGCTGGCTCGACAGTTCAGCGATCTGGAACAGCGCGCTCTGCAGATGTTCGGCGCGCTGTCGTTCTGCCACTTCCTGCCTCAATGCATCGTTGACGGCTGAAAGCTCCAGGGTGCGACGCATCACCGTCTCTTCCAGATCCTCGCGGTGCAGAATCCGGTCCAGCGCCATGGCCACGTGGCGGGCCACCACCAGAAACAACGCGCGGTCTTCAGCGCTGTAAGTACGAGAAACGTCGTAGACCTGCATCGCAAGCATGCCAAACACGTCATCCGAGGCATTTTTCAACGGTGCGCCCATCCAGAACTCGGGACGATCACCCACGCAGTAGAAACGATTCTCGGCCTGAGCCGCGAGAATGCCGGCGGCGTCGATCAGCAACGGCTGGCCACTGGTCAATACCTGGCCGGTCAACGACAAGTGCGAAGGGTCAAGGTATTCGTAATGCTGGGACTCCACGGCATCAACGTCGATGATGTCGACGTAATACGGGTAGTCAATCTTGCCACTGTGCGGGTCATACAGCGCGAGATAGAAGTTCTCGGCGTCGATCAGGCTAGCCAGCAGCTGGTGAACCCCCACCAGAAACACTGACCGGTCGCGGGTCGAACTGGCCAGGTAGGTAATTTCATACAGCACACGCTGAGTAATCTGCGCACGGGCCAGAGTATTGGTCTGTACCTCAATGCCCAGGCGCTGGGCAAACTCGGCGAGCGCCGGCTCCGCGGCATCGTTGGCTGGCGCGAGTAGCCAACCCAGCACCGTTTCGCCTCTGCCGGTCGGCCAGCGCTGCAGGTGCCGGGTCAGGCAAAAGGCTTCAAATTCTTCATTCGCAACGATTGACGGCCACTGCACCCTCGGGTCGCCCTGCCCGACCAAATGCATTTGTTCGCCAGCGCGGTAAACCACCCACGCGGTGGTATGGGCCCAATTACGCGCTGAATCCAGTAAATGTTCGAGGGTGTTCTCGTTACCAGCGCAGGCCATTGCGACCGTATCCCACTTCCCGTCTGGTTGAGATGCGACAACGTCGCAATCGTTCGATTGCCGCGGGGAGTGTGTCAATGGACAAAAACTCATCAGCGCTCCCAGAGCCAGAACTGGCGATACTCACCTACTGAACGCAAACAATGTGCCAGTGATCCTCCCGTTTAAAGCGTATAGAGGTTTTTTTCAATAGTTTTATTCGCTAAGTGCCAACAAGGGACGGACAACGAGTGACTCGCTACTTGTTGTCCTGGTCGCTGATCGCCGTGCAGTTTCAGACGCGGATTTCACTGGTCGGGATAACGTCGATCCGCGCCACGGGTCCCGTCAAGTGCGCCAGGTCTGCGTTGTGCTCGGTGATGATGTCTTCGGCGGCGAGGTTGCCGTTGTCGACAGTGGAATGCGCGTCGGCGGCGAGCACGACGTCATAGCCCAGCTTCAGGGCCTGGCGGACAGTGGCGTTGACGCAATAGTCGGTTTGCAGCCCGCAGATGATCAGGCGGTCGACGCCCAAATCCTGCAATTGGGCTTGCAAGTGGGTCCGGTAGAACGAGTCTCGATTGGTTTTTCGCACGCGAAGGTCTTGCGGTGACGTCTTCAGGCTTTCGGCCAGTTGCCAGCCTTCGGAACCGTATTGCAGCTGGTCGCCCTGTTCTTCGTGCTGGATGAGGATGACCGGGATGCCTGCTTCGCGAGCCTTGGCACTGAGGCCGTTGATGTTCTCGATAACGCGCTTGATCTCAAAACATTCGTATTCGCCAGTGCACAAGGCACGCTGGACATCGATGATCAGCAGTGCGGTAGCCATGAGCTTCCTTCCTTGATAGGTCGGTGAATCGGCAACGGATATCGAATCCGTTCCCCTTTTAACGTCTAGGGATCGGGGGCCACCCTCAAGAATTGGGGTGGCCTCGGATCTGCCTCAATAACCGAGCGACAACCCGGTGTTTCGACGTGGATCGTTCGCACCATAGAAGCGGTTTTTGCCCACCGGTTTGCCTTCCAGCGAAGGCGCGCCGACCAGAATCGCCGCCACATGGTTGGCGTCCTGTGGCCCGGTAAACTTGTGCCCCCAACTTTCGAGCATCTTCACCGTATCAGGGCTGGTAGTGAAGGTCTCAAGGTTGGTCTCTTCCGGCAACCACTGCTGGTGGAAACGCGGTGCATCGACCGCTTCCTGGATGTTCATCCCGTAGTCGATCACGTTGAGCATAGTCAGTAAGGTCGCGGTGATGATGCGACTGCCGCCGGGGGTGCCGACGACCATCACCACTTTGCCGTCCTTGGTGACGATGGTCGGGCTCATGGACGACAGCGGTGCCTTGCCGGGAGCGATGGCGTTGGCTTCCCCTTGCACCAGACCGTACATGTTCGGCACGCCGATTTTCGAGGTGAAGTCATCCATTTCGTCGTTGAGGATGACCCCGGTTTTGCTGGCCATGACGCCGGCGCCGAACCAGTCGTTCAAGGTGTAGGTCACCGAGACCGCGTTGCCCCATTTGTCGACGATGGAGTAATGGGTGGTGTTGCTGCCTTCGTGTGGCGCTACGCCGGGTTTGAGCTCGCGGGACACACCGGCCTTTTGCGGATCGATGGCGGTGCGGATTCTGGTGGCGTAGTTTTTATCCAGCAGATGGGCGATCGGGTTCTTCACGAAATCCGGGTCGCCCAGGTAACTGTTGCGGTCTACGTAGGCGTGACGCATCGCTTCGATCTGGTAGTGCATGCCCTGGGCCGAGTGATAGCCCAGGTCTTTCATCGGATAGCCTTCGAGAATGTTCATGATCTCGCAAATCACCACGCCGCCAGAGCTGGGCGGCGGTGCCGAGACCACATGGTAGCCGCGGTAATCGCATTCAATCGGGGCCAGTTCGCGGGTCTTGTATTTGTCGAGGTCGGCCTGAGTGATGATGCCTTTGTTGGCCTGACTGGAGGTAACGATGGCATCGGCCACCCAGCCTTTATAGAAGCCGTCGGCGCCGTTCTCGGAGATTTCCCGCAGGGTCTTGCCGAGGTCTTTTTGCACCAGTTTCTGACCGACTTGCATCGGCTCGCCGTTGCTCAGGAAGATCGCACCGGAATCCTTGATATCCTTCTTGAACACGTCAGTGGCGTATTCCAGCAATTCGACATCGCCCTGCTCCAGCACAAAACCGTCTTCGGCGAGCTTGATGGCCGGGGCGATCACTTCCTTGCGCGGTTTGGTGCCGTACTTCTTCAGCGCCAGTTCCATGCCCGACACGGTGCCCGGCACGCCAACGGCCAGATGCCCACGGGTGCTCAGGTCAGGGACGACGTTGCCCTCCTTGTCGAGGTACATGTTTGCAGTAGCGGCCAGCGGGGCTTTTTCGCGGAAGTCGAGGAAGGTCTTGCGCCCGTCCGCCAACTGAATGGTCATGAAACCGCCGCCACCCAGGTTGCCCGCCGCGGGATAAACCACCGCCAGCGCATAACCGACCGCTACCGCGGCGTCGACGGCGTTGCCGCCATTCTTGAGCACATCGACGCCCACGTGACTGGCCAGATGCTGGGCGGTAACAACCATGCCGTTTTCGGCCGCGACCGGCGCCACGGAGGCCGCGTAAGCACTGAGGCAGCTGAGCGCCAATGAGGTCGCAATCAGCGATTTGGCAAAAGGTTCGAACTTCATGAGTCGGTCTCTTTTTGTTTTTAGGCTCTGTACAAAAAACAGAGGGAAGGCTTCAAGAGCAGAGGCAAGTATGGCTGGGATTGCGTATTGCGCCTCCCCGTCGAGGCAGTATGCTTGGCCTCTGCTCAGCACCTTTACGGAGTCCACCGGCATGAGTTACACCTTCATCACTCTCGCATCTCCGGTGGGCGAGTTGAAGCTGGTCGCGAATGGCTCACGTCTGGCAGCCATCCTCTGGGAAAACGACAAGCCCGGCCGGGTGCGGCTTGGGCCGATGAGTGAGGCGCCGGATAATCCGATCCTGATGCGCACCGCTCAACAGTTGCAGGAATACTTTGCGGGCACGCGCAATCGTTTCGACCTGGATCTGGATTTTGCCGGGACGGAATTTCAGAAGAAGGTCTGGGCAGCGCTGCTGACCATTCCATTTGGCGAGACCCGCAGTTATAGCGAAATAGCCCGGCAGATCGGCAACCCCAGTGCGGTTCGGGCAGTGGGCGCCGCGAATGGCAAGAACCCGATTTCGATTGTTGCGCCGTGTCATCGGGTGATTGGCGCTTCGGGGAAACTCACCGGATTCGCCGGTGGGCTTGAGGCGAAGGAGCAGCTGCTGACGCTGGAAGGATGCGAATGGTCAGGGGCCGGCAGGACAGGCGATTTGTTCTGACGTGACGAGCCCCGCATTTGTGGCGAGGGGGACACAGCTTAAGCGGTGAAGATGTTTTTCATCGCCGCATACTGCAGCAACATGATGGTCTTCGCATCGCAGATTTCCCCGCGATAAAACGCCTCAAGCGCGTCGTCGAATTTCCATTCCAGCACTTCCAGCTCCTCGGTCTCCTCCTCCAGTCCGCCGCCCTCGCTGACCTTGGAAGCGGCATCGTACTCAGCGATGAAGAAGTGCAGCTTTTCGGTCACCGAGCCGGGGCTCATGTAGGCCTCAAACACCTTGTGCACATGGTGCACGCGATAACCGGTTTCTTCCTCGGCTTCTTCGCGGATGCGTTCTTCAGGCGCCGCACCTTCGAGCAGCCCCGCCGCCACTTCGATCAGCAACCCATCGTGGCCATTGACGAACACCGGCAATCGGAATTGCCGGGTCAACACCACGGTTTTCTTTTCGCGGTTGAACAGCAGGATCGCCGCGCCGTTGCCACGGTCGTAGACCTCGCGGGTCTGGCGTTGCCATTCGCCGTTGTTGCGCAGGTAATCGAAGGTGATTTTCTTGAGCAGATACCAGTCGTGGGACAACACCTGAGACTCGATGAGGTTGACCCGCTCGGCTGTGTTCGACATGGCAATGCATCCCTTTTTTCGTCAGAAGGCGCACATCTTAGGCGAAAACGAAAGCCTGGCGCTAAGACAGCTGAGCCTTGTATTCCTTCTCATACTGACCCGCCAGCGTCTCTTTCTGTTTGTCGTCGAGTAACTTGCCGGCCATCTGGAAGAACTTCTGCTCTTCCTCTTCCAGGTGGTGATTGACCTTCTCGGCGAGCTTCTTCGCGGCGACCAGCCAGGCCGGGCTGGACATCTCGGTCTCGTCCAGTTCTTCCATCATTTCGTCCATCTCGTGATGTTCTGAAATGGCATGACGGCTGAGGTCGACGCCGTTATCGAACTCCATCAGCGGGATGTAGAAATGCCGCTCTTCAGCGGTTGCGTGGGCCTGAAGTTCGGACTTGAGCTGCTTGTAAGCCTCGACCCGCTCGGGAGTGTCGCCGCTGGTCTGAATCAGTGCATCGGCGTAGGTGCGTTGGCGGTCATGGCTTTCGCGCAAGGCTTCGAAAATATTCACGGATTGTCCTCATAGGGCGCGTTCAGGAATGACGCTGTTTAGGCTAGACATCTGCGCGATAACGACGGTTCCACTTGTTCTCAGGGGATGGAACCAGGCTCGCGATCGAGATAGGCTGCCATTTCACCGCCATGCCATAAGGATATAGCCATGACCCTGCGAATCGAGTTGTCGCAAAACCCCACGAATGAAGACCGCGAAGCGATCCTCACGCCGTTGCGCGCCTATAACGCCTCGCAGGCGGGAGAGGCGAACTCGCAGCCGATTGCCTTGCTGGTGCGCGATGACAACGACGAAATCCTCGGCGGGCTCTATGGCAGGTTCTTTTACCGATGGTTATTCATCGAGTTGCTGTCGGTGCCTGAACAGGCCCGAGGACAGGGCCTGGGCACGCAGCTGATGCAGATGGCCGAAGACCTGGCACGGGAAAAGGAATGCATCGGAATCTGGCTCGACACCTTCGACTTCCAGGCGCCGGAGTTCTACAGGAAGCTCGGCTACAGCGAGCTAGGCCAGATCGCCGACTACCCGCCAGGTCACAAGCGCTTCTTTTTCCAGAAGCGCCTGATGAACAACACCTGACCCGGCGGGAGCAAACCCCATTTTCATAATCAACACAGAACAACTGTGGGAGCGGGCTTGCTCGCGAAGGCGGTGTGTCAGTCAACAGAGATGTTGAATGTACCGGCCTCTTCGCGAGCAAGCCCGCTCCCACAGGGGGATGCGTCAATCCAAAGAATCAGAGGCAGGTCGCCAACGCCGCCAGTCGGCGCTTGGCCACAAAGTCGTCATGCTGCGCGTAATAATTCAGCACGGTAGCGGAAGCGTCAGTCTTCACGTCCACAAAGGACTCCGCCGAGCGCGTGTAAACGGTAGTGCCGCCCTTCTCGCCAGGCTGCAAATATGCGCCAGCATCGACACCGAACACCGCCTCATCCTGCCAGGAAAACTGCACACACTGGGCGACGACTTTTTCCGGTTTGTCCGACGTCAGGGTTTTGTACGGGGTTCCAGTGCGGGCGTCGTTCATCGCCGAGCCCGCGCATCCCGCCAGCAACGTTACGGCCAGCGCCACCATCAGAATTCGCATTGCGTTCGCTCATCAAGAAAAAGCGGACTGTATCACCGCGGCACGGCGTATCGTTCTGCTTTACTTCATTTATACCGCGACACCGAGTGACGATTCGCGCACCCTGTCGCGCCATTAACACTGCATCGCCCGTTTTTCCGGGCTCATTTTCTGGAAAGGTCATGACACCCAACGCCGAATACTACAAACCGACCGCTGAATATGCCGACAAACTGATCAGCCAGATCGGTCAGACGCCGTCCTGGATTGCCAAGCGAATTGGCGTTACCGACAAGCGGATTCGTTACATCCTCGACGGCGAAAGAACCGTCAAAGGTGAAACCACGCCAATTCAAATGACGTACCCCGAGCAGTTTGCCCTCGAGTGCCTGGCAGCAGCGGCCAAGGCCAGCAAGAAGCAGTCTTCGTAATCCAGCCTCAAGGAGCGACCATGGCGGCAACCGAACAACAACAACACGAGCAAGCGCTGAAGAAGTTTCTCGATGAGCGCCCTGAACTGCGCGTCGAACTCGACAACCTCAACCCGCTGTTGGCTCAGGCCAAGGGCGAGACCGCTGCGCAGTACCGCGACGAACGCTTGCATGAAGCCTTCGAAGCCGAGGCCGAGCGCCTGGGATTGTTTGCCTGGGAGCTGACGCTGCAACTGACCGCAGCGACGTCCGAGGACTATCAGACACAGCGCCTGGAAGTGCACAAGGAAGTGGCCGAGATGGCCGGTATGGACTGGCTGGAGTATTGCGAGTTATATGGATTGAGTAAGTGACCCTTTCGGTCGCTGCCTGAGGACGACCTTCGCTGATGTTGCCATCCCTCTCAACTGACCGCGCCAGCCCGGGCCATCTGCATACCCGCAAATGGCGCGGTCGCATCGGTATGTCGCTGGTGGCCAGCCTCTCGGTGCTCGCCGGCATGACCGACGCCATCGGCTTCATGGCCAGCGGCGACTTCGTCTCGTTCATGAGCGGCAACACCACCCGCCTCGCCGTCGCTATCAGCGACGGCGACCTGGGCCTGACCTTGCGCCTGATGATCCTCGTCGGCACCTTCGTCGTCGGCAACGCCTTGGGGATTGTCGTCAGCCGCCTCGGCGGCCGTCGGGCGCTGCCCTTGCTGCTGTGCATCGCCACGCTGCTCTGCGGCGCTGCTGCCTGGCCCTACGACGAACAATTGCCAGCGCTACTGGCGACGATCATCGCCATGGGCATGCTCAATGCCGCCGTGGAAGAAGTGAACGGCCTGCCGGTCGGCCTGACCTACGTCACCGGCGCCCTGTCGCGCTTCGGCCGTGGTCTGGGGCGCTGGATGCTCGGCGAACGGCGCAACGGTTGGCGCGTGCAATTGATTCCCTGGACCGGGATGTTTGCCGGCGCGGTACTCGGCGCCTTGCTGGAACATCACTTGGGGCTCAGGGCCTTGTTTGTCAGCGGCCTGCTGGCCGGCGTGGTCGGGTTGATGTCGCTGAAAATCCCTCAGCGCTGGCAGTTGGGCTACATGCCGCGCTGAATTGGTGGTGTCTGTCAGGCCCCCTTCGCGAGCAAGCCCGCTCCCACATTTGACCGTGTTCTTCAGTTAGAACTCGGTCAAATGTGGGAGCGGGCTTGCTCGCGAAGGGGGCGACTCGGTCCCAAGGGAAAACCCATTTAGCCGCCCCGGCGATAAAGCTTTATCATGGCCGCAGTTTTGCTGATCGAGTCCGTCATGAAGTTCGCCATCGCGCTGTTTTCCGCTGCCCATGCGCCCTCCTCGCGCCGCGCCCTGCTGTTTGCTCAGGCTGCGCTGGCCGGTGGGCATGAGATTGTCCGGCTGTTTTTCTATCAGGACGGCGTCTACAACGCCTCCGGCAGCGTAATCACGCCGCAGGATGAACAGGATTTGCCCAAGCAATGGCGCAACTTCGTCACCGAGCATCAACTGGACGGTGTCGTGTGTATCGCAGCCGCCCTGCGTCGTGGCGTGTTGAACGAAGAAGAAGCCGGGCGCTATCAGCGTCAAGCGGTGGCGGTGGGCGCGCCGTGGGAATTGTCTGGCCTGGGCCAGCTGCATGACGCGGTGCAGGACGCCGACCGACTGATCTGTTTCGGAGGCGCGTGAAATGGCTAAATCCTTGCTGATTATCAGCCGTCAGGCGCCCTGGTCCGGGCCGAGTGCGCGGGAAGCGCTGGATATCGTGCTGGCCGGCGGTGCCTTTGATCTGCCGATCGGCCTGCTGTTTCTCGATGACGGGGTGTTCCAGCTCGCCGCGAAACAGGACGCCAAGGCCCTCCAGCAGAAGGACCTGAGCGCCAACCTGCAAGCCTTGCCGATGTTCGGTGTCGACGAGCTGTTTGTCTGTGGCGACAGCGTTGCGGAACGGGGTCTGAACCCGGCCGGCTTGTCGCTGGAAGAAGCGCAGGTGCTGGCCGCTCACGAAATCACCGCACTTATTGACCGTTACGACCAGGTGATCACCCTCTGATGTCGACTTTGCATGTGTTGTCTCATTCCCCGTTCGGCGACGATCGCCTGACCAGTTGTCTGCGCTTGATGGGCGCTGACGATGCGCTGCTGCTGACGGGCGACGCGGTTTATGCGCTGCAACCCGGCACCGCGCCGTTCAATGCACTGAACGCCCGCCACCTGAAACTGTTCGTACTGGCCGAAGACGCCCAGGCTCGCGCGCTGGAGATTCCTGACACGGCCAAGGCTATCGATTACCCGGCCTTCGTCGAGCTGTCGATTCACTACGACAAGGTCAACAGTTGGCTATGAAATCCCTGACGGTCGGCGCACGCGCCATCGAGTTGGACAAGGACGGCTTCCTGGTCGAACTGAGCGACTGGTCCTGCGAAGTGGCCAGCGCCCTCGCAGCCGCCGAAGACATCGAGTTGAGCCCCGAACACTGGGAAATCCTCGAACTGCTGCGCAGCTTCTACGCCGAATTCCAGCTGTCGCCGGCCACCCGTCCGCTGATCAAGTACACAGCAATGAAGCTGGGCCCGGACAAGGGCAACAGCCTGCACCTGAACCGACTGTTCAAAGGCACCCCTGCCAAACTCGCCGCGAAACTGGCGGGCCTGCCCAAACCGACGAATTGCTTATGACCGACTACCCAGCGCTGACCCTCGAAACACCCGCCGAACATCCGTTCGCCCAGTTCGTGCGCATTCTCGGCAAGGGCAAACGCGGCGCCCGCGACTTGACCCGCGAAGAAGCCCGCGAAGCCATGGGCATGGTGCTCGACCACAAGGTCGAGGACACCCAGCTCGGCGCGTTCCTGATGCTGTTGCGGCACAAGGAAGAAAGCGCTGAGGAAATGGCGGGCTTTACCGAAGCGTTGCGTGAACGGTTGAATCCGCCGGCACTGGCCGTCGATCTGGACTGGCCGACGTATGCCGGCAAGAAACGCCATCTGCCTTGGTACCTGTTGGCCGCCAAGTGTCTGGCGCAGAACGGTGTGCGGATTTTCATGCATGGCGGCGGCGCACACACGGCCGGTCGGCTGTACAGCGAGCAACTGCTGGATGAGTTGAAGATTCCGTTGTGCCGCGACTGGCAGCAGGTCGGCCACGCACTGGATAACGGCGGTCTGGCCTTCATGCCGCTGGTGGATTGGGCACCGCAGCTGCAACGAATGATCGACCTGCGCAACACCTTGGGCCTGCGCTCGCCGATCCATTCCCTGACGCGGATTCTCAACCCGTTGAGTGCCCGCTGTGGCCTGCAAAGCATTTTCCACCCCGGTTACCAGGCGGTGCATCGCGATGCCAGCGGTTTACTCGGCGATACCGCGATCGTGGTGAAAGGCGACGGCGGCGAAATCGAGATCAACCCGGACGCCGACAGTCACTTGTACGGCACCACTGGCGGCGAAAGCTGGGACGAGGAATGGCCGCAGTTGTCGGCACAACGCCACGTCAAACCGGCCACCCTCGATCCCGAGCATCTCAAAGCCGTGTGGCGTGGCGACGTGGTCGACAGCTATCCGCAAATGGCGCTGATCTCGACCATGGCCCTGGCCTTGCGCGGCCTGGGTCAAACCCGCGAACACGCCTTCGAAACCGCCCAGCAGTATTGGGATGCGCGGGACAAATCGATTTAACCGATCATAAGCGCCCAACCTTTGCGCTTTTTTATCGAACCTATGCGAATAGACTCTTCTCCAACGCTTATTGGTTGAGGAGTCTTGAACATGGGTTTGTTAGTTGAAGGTCGCTGGCATGACCAGTGGTACGAAAGCGGCAAGGACGGTACGTTCCAGCGTGAACAAGCGCAGCGTCGCAACTGGCTGACCGCCGACGGCAAACCTGGCCCGACCGGTGTTGGTGGCTTTGCGGCCGAGGCCGGTCGTTATCACCTCTACGTGTCCCTCGCCTGTCCATGGGCTCACCGCACGCTGATCCTGCGCAAACTCAAAGGCCTCGAAAGCCTCATCGACGTCTCGGTGGTCAGTTGGTTGATGCTGGAAAACGGCTGGACCTTCGACCAGAACCTCGGATCGACCGGGGACAAGCTCGATCATTTCAATTTCATGCATCAGCGCTACACCGCCGATACCGCCGACTACACCGGCCGCGTCACCGTGCCGGTGCTTTGGGACAAACAGCAGAATCGCATCGTCAACAATGAATCGGCGGAGATCATCCGCATGTTCAATGGCGCCTTCGATGATTTGACGGGTAATGACCTGGATTTCTACCCGGCGCCGTTGCGGGGCGAGATCGACGCGCTGAACGAACGGATTTATCCGGCGGTGAACAATGGCGTGTATCGCGCAGGGTTTGCTACGGCGCAGAAGGCTTATGAAGAGGCGTTCGATGATGTGTTTAACGAACTGGATCGCCTGGAACAGCTGTTGGGCGCCAATCGCTACCTGACCGGCGAATACCTGACTGAAGCTGATATTCGGCTGTTCACCACGTTGATTCGCTTTGACGCGGTGTATCACGGGCACTTCAAGTGCAACCTGCGGCGGATTGCCGATTATCCGAATCTGTCGAACTGGCTGCGGGAGATTTATCAGTGGCCGGGGATTGCCGAGACGGTGGATTTCGAGCACATCAAGAATCACTACTACGGCAGCCACAAGACCATCAATCCGACGGGGATCGTGCCTAAAGGGCCGGCGCAGGCATTCACAGCGCCGCATGATCGCGAGCGGTTGAGTGGGAAAGGGGTTTGGCGCAGAGCCGAGGTCTGATCTGAAGTATGCGGTGGTTTTGAGGGCCCCTTCGCGAGCAAGCCCGCTCCCACATTTGATTTGTGTCGTTCACAAATCCTCTGTGGGAGCGGGCTTGCTCGCGAAGGGGGCGACGCGGTTTTTAGACTTGCGCCTGAGCGCCCTCGAACCACGCCAGTTTCTCGCGTAATTGCACCACTTCCCCAACGATCACCAGCGTCGGCGCATGCACTTCATGCTCCGCCACCAGACTTGGCAAATCGGCCAAGGTGCCGGTAAACACCCGCTGATTGACCGTGGTGCCCTGCTGGATCAACGCCGCTGGCGTATCCGCCGCGCGACCATGCTTGATCAACTGCTCGCAGATGATCGGCAAACCCACCAACCCCATGTAAAACACCAGGGTTTGCGCCGGCGCGACCAGGTCGGCCCAGGGCAAATCGGTGGAGCCGTCCTTCAGGTGCCCGGTGACAAAACGCACAGACTGCGCGTAATCACGGTGAGTCAGCGGAATCCCGGCATACGCCGCGCAACCGCTGGCCGCGGTGATACCCGGCACCACCTGGAACGGAATGCCATGGGCCGCCAGTTCTTCGATCTCTTCACCGCCGCGACCGAAGATGAACGGATCACCGCCCTTCAATCGCACGACTCGCTTGCCTTGCTTGGCCAAATCCACCAATTGCTGGTTGATCTGATCCTGAGGCACGGCGTGATCGGCGCGACGCTTGCCGACGTAAACCCGCTCGGCATCGCGACGGCACAAATCCAGAATCGCCGGCGCCACCAGGCGGTCATACAGCACCACATCGGCTTGCTGCATCAGACGCAAGGCACGGAAGGTCAGCAGGTCGGGATCACCCGGGCCGGCGCCCACCAAATAGACTTCGCCCGTTGCATTCGGTGCTTCACCGGCAATTTTCGCCAGCATCAAGCGCTCGGCTTCGGCGCCCTGCCCGGCCAGTTGTCGGTCGGCAATCGGGCCCTGGAACACATCTTCCCAGAACGCCCGACGCTGCTGCACATCCGGGAACAGGTGTTTGACCTGGCTGCGAAAACGCGCGGCCAGGCCGGCCAATTGACCGTAGGTGGAAGGAATCCAGGTTTCCAGTTTGGCGCGGATCAACCGCGCCAGCACCGGCGCGTCGCCGCCGCTGGAGACCGCTACGATCAAAGGAGAACGGTCGACGATCGCCGGGAAGATCACGCTGCACAAGGCTGGCGCGTCCACCACATTGACCGGCACGCAACGCCGATGGGCATCGGCGGAGACTTGCGCGTTCAGCGGTTCGTCGTCGGTGGCGGCGATGATCAGCCCGCAACCGTCCAGGTCCGACTCAACGTAGCCTCGCACCAGACACTCGCCACCGCTGCCGGCAACCAGTTCGCGCAATTGCGGTTCGATTTCAGGTGCGACCACCCGCAGCAGCGCACCGGCTTCGGCCAGCAGGCGGGATTTGCGCAAGGCAATCTCCCCCCCGCCGACGACCAAGACACGACTGCCGCGAAGGTTATGGAACAGCGGCAGATAGTCCATTTAGCCGATGACCTCAAGGCCACCCATGTACGGTTTCAGCACGTCCGGCACACGGATCGAACCGTCGGCCTGCTGGTAGTTTTCCAGCACCGCCACCAGCGTACGACCGACCGCCAGGCCGGAACCGTTCAGGGTGTGAACCAGTTCAGGCTTGCCGGTTTCCGGGTTGCGGAAACGCGCTTGCATACGGCGGGCCTGGAAATCACCGCAGTTGGAGCACGACGAAATCTCGCGGTATTTGTCCTGGCTCGGGATCCACACTTCCAGGTCGTAAGTCTTGACCGCGCTGAAGCCCATGTCGCCGGTGCACAGCGCAATAGTGCGATAAGGCAGTTCGAGCAATTGCAGGACTTTTTCGGCGTTGGCCGTCAGGCCTTCCAGCGCTTCCATCGAGGTCGACGGCTCAACGATCTGGACCATTTCAACTTTGTCGAACTGGTGCTGGCGGATCATCCCGCGCGTATCGCGACCCGACGCACCGGCTTCACTGCGAAAGCATGGCGTGTGGGCGACGAACTTGATCGGCAGCAGTTTCGAATCGACGATTTCGCCAGCGACGATGTTGGTCAGCGACACTTCGGCGGTCGGAATCAGGTACAGATCGGCTTCGCCTTCGCGAGCAATCTTGAACAGGTCTTCTTCGAACTTCGGCAGCTGACCCGTGCCTTGCAACGCCGGCGCTTGAACCAGATAAGGCGTGTAGGCCTCTTCGTAACCGTGTTCGCTGGTGTGCAGGTTGATCATGAACTGCGCCAGGGCGCGGTGCATGCGAGCAATCGGGCCGCGCAACAGAGCGAAACGGGCGCCGGACAGCTTGGCGGCGGTTTCGAAGTCCAGCCAGCCGAATTTCTCGCCCAGGGCGACGTGGTCCTGAACCGGGAAATCGAACGCGGTCGGGGTGCCCCAGCGGCGCACTTCGACGTTGCCGTCTTCGTCATCACCGATCGGCACGGATTCGTGCGGCAGGTTCGGGATGCCGAGCAGGATCGAATCCAGATCGGTCTGGATCGCGTCCAGCTCGACTTTACCGGCGCTCAATTCGTTCGCCATGCGCTCGACGTCGGCCATCAGCGGCGCGATGTCTTCGCCGCGCTGCTTGGCCTGGCCGATGGATTTGGAGCGCGCATTACGGTCAGCCTGCAGTGCTTCGGTGCGGGTCTGGACGGTCTTGCGCTGTTCTTCCAGCGCTTCGATGCGCGCGACATCCAGCGTGTAGCCACGGGATGCCAGGCGGTCCGCTACGTCCTGAAGGTTGCTACGTAACAGTTTGGAATCGAGCATGTCGGTCTCTCGTTATCAAAGTTTGGTCAAGGACAGGCCAGCCCAGGTAGCGAGCAGTCCGCCGAATACGCTGATGGCAGCATAGACAAAAGCCAGCGGTATTTGCCCGGTTTCCAGCAGACGCACCGTATCCAGTGAAAAAGATGAAAAAGTCGTCAGCCCCCCGAGGAAGCCGACCATCAACCCGGCGCGCACCTCAAACGGCACCTCCGGGCGTATTAAAAACAGACCGTATAGAACGCCGATCAGCAAACAGCCGACGATATTAACGGCCAGCGTCGCGGTATAGAAGTGCCGCGGCCAATTAGCGTTGATCCAGTTACCCGTGGCAAAGCGCAAAAGCGTTCCGGCGATACCGCCCACAGAAACGGCAACGATCAATGGGATCACTATTTTCTCCGCTGCCGGGGGCTTAGACGGTCAAGTTGCGCGAGGTGATTGAGCTTCTCGCCGATCTTCAGCTCCAGGCCACGCGGCACCGGCTGATAGAACGGTTGTGGCTCGAGTTCTTCCGGGAAATAGTCTTCGCCAGCGGCGTAAGCGTCCGGCTCATCGTGGGCGTAACGGTATTCGTCGCCATAACCCAGTTGCTTCATCAGCTTCGTCGGCGCGTTGCGCAGGTGCAGCGGCACTTCCAGCGAACCGTGTTCGGTGGCGCTGCGCATGGCAGCTTTGAAACCCATGTACACCGCGTTGCTTTTCGGCGCGCAAGCCAGATAGGTGATGGCCTGGGCGACCGCCAACTCGCCTTCGGGACTGCCGAGGCGCTCCTGCACTTCCCACGCCGCCAGACACAGGCTCAGGGCGCGGGGATCGGCGTTGCCGATGTCTTCGCTGGCCATGCGCACCACGCGCCGGGCCAGGTACAGCGGATCGCAACCGCCGTCGATCATTCGGGCGAACCAGTACAGTGCACCGTCGGGATTGGAGCCGCGCACGGATTTATGCAGCGCGGAAATCTGGTCGTAAAACGCTTCGCCGCCCTTGTCGAAACGTCGACGGGTATCACCGAGCAGGCTTTGCAGCAGGTCGACGCCAATCTCGCTGTTGTCTTCAGCCAGGTCCGAGGCGTTTTCCAGCAGGTTGAGCAGACGCCGGCCATCGCCATCGGCGGCCGACAGCAGCATCTGGAAGCCTTCATCGCTGAGAGTCAATTGCCGCTTGCCCAGGCCACGCTCTTCAGTCAGCGCGCGATGCACCAGTTTGCGCAGGGCCGCTTCGTCGAGGCTTTTGAGCACGTAGACGCGGGCTCGGGAGAGCAGCGCGTTGTTGAGTTCGAAGGAGGGATTTTCAGTGGTTGCGCCAATGAAAATCAGCGTGCCGTCTTCAACGTACGGCAGGAACGCGTCCTGCTGAGACTTGTTGAAGCGATGCACTTCATCGACGAACAGGATGGTCCGCCGGCCGTACTGCCCGGCCTGCTGCTTGGCGATTTCCACCGCCTGACGGATTTCCTTCACGCCGGCCAGTACCGCCGAAACCGTTTCGAAGTGCGCATCCGAGACTTCCGCCAGCAGCCGCGCCAGCGTGGTCTTGCCCACACCCGGCGGGCCCCAGAAAATCATCGAGTGCAAGGCACCCTGCTCCAGCGCTTCGCGCAAAGGCTTGCCGCGAGCGAGCAGGTGTTCCTGACCGACGTACTCGTCCAGATTGGCCGCACGCAAACGGGCGGCCAAGGGCTGAGCTATCGGGGCACTGCGAAACAGGTCCATCACTTAGCGTTGAAACCTCACTGGTTCCTGATGCCGATCAATTGAGTATTGAACACATCGGTTCCTGTGGGAGCGGGCTTGCTCGCGAATGCGGTGTGCCAGACAACATTGATGGTGACTGACACGCCCTCTTCGCGAGCAAGCCCGCTCCCACAGTAGGGCGGGTTATTCCTGGATCACATCGGCACCCTTGGGGATGTCGAACTTGAACTTGGACGCCGGAATCGGCTCGTTGGCTTTCACGCCGGTGAACAGGATGTTGGTACGCTGACCGACGCTGTCGATCATCTGCATGTCATTGACCAGGCCATTGCGGAACGAGAGGCGCAGGCTGTCGAACAGGGTGTCCTTGGTTTTCGGCTTCAAGGTGAAGTCGATCACGCCACCGGCTTCCTTGGCGCTGATGTCGAAGCTCTGGCTGATCTTGGACACGTCACCGGACAGCAGCAACGCCGGGGTCTGGGTCAGGCGCTGATCGAGGTTCTTGATGGTGGCCTGCTCAAGGTCCGGATCCCACAACGTTACCTTCTTGCCGTCGGAGACCATCGTTTGTTCGGCCGGCGCATTGGTGTGCCAGTAAAACAAGCCAGGACGCTGCAAGGACATTTCACCCGCGGTTTCCTGCAATTGGGTGCCGCTGCCGTCGAGGGTCAACTGGGAGAACCGCGCGGTCAGGGTCTGGGATTTTTCCAGCAATTGGGTCAGACGCGCCACGTCCTTGTCATCGGCGTGGGCCGAGAGCGTGGTCAAAGCCAAAACCGGCAGCAACAGCATGCGGATAAGACGCATGGGAGTCCTCATAACATTCGTGGGGGTGCGATGGCGCGTCATTACGCCACCGCGTTTCAATCAATTCAGTCGCGTACCGGGCCCGGAGCCAGGACTTCACGCGAACCGTTGGTGTTCATGGACGTCACGACCCCGGCCATCTCCATGGCTTCGATCATGCGCGCGGCGCGGTTGTAGCCAATTTTCAGCTTGCGTTGAACCGCAGAGATGGACGCTCGACGGCTTTCCAGTACGAACTGCACCGCTTCGTCGTAGAGCGCGTCGGATTCACTGTCGTCGTCGCCACTGCTGCCGCCTTCAAAGCCACTACCGGGCTCTTCGACACCGGCGAGAATCTCGTCGTTGTATTCCGGTGCGCCGCGCAGTTTCCAGGCCTCAACCACCCGGTGAACCTCGTCATCGGAGACAAAAGCACCGTGAACACGGATCGGCAGGCTGGTGCCCGGCGGCATGTAGAGCATGTCACCGTGGCCCAACAGTTGTTCGGCGCCGCCCTGGTCGATGATGGTGCGCGAATCGATCTTGCTCGAAACCTGGAACGCCATACGGGTCGGAATGTTGGCCTTGATCAGACCGGTGATCACGTCAACCGACGGACGCTGGGTCGCGAGGATCAAGTGGATACCGGCGGCACGGGCCTTCTGGGCGATACGGGCGATCAGTTCTTCAACCTTCTTGCCGACGATCATCATCATGTCGGCGAATTCGTCCACCACCACAACGATGGTCGGCAGCTTGGTCAACAGCGGCGCTTCGTCGTGAATGCTTTCGCGCTTGTACAACGGATCGGTCAATGGCGTACCGGCGTCCTGGGCTTCCTTGACCTTGGCGTTGAAGCCCGACAGGTTACGCACGCCCATCTTCGCCATCAGCTTGTAGCGACGTTCCATCTCGGCCACGCTCCAGCGCAGGGCGTTGGCGGCGTCCTTCATGTCGGTCACGACCGGGCACAACAGGTGCGGAATGCCTTCGTAGATCGACAGCTCAAGCATTTTCGGGTCGATCATGATCAGCTTGGCGTCTTCCGGGCCGGACTTGAACAGGATCGACAGGATCATCGCGTTCACGCCCACCGATTTACCGGAACCGGTCGTACCGGCTACCAGCAAGTGAGGCATTTTCGCCAGGTCGGTGATGACCGGCTTGCCGCCGATGTCGTGGCCCAGAGCCAAAGTAACCGGCGACTTGAAGTTGTCGTACTCGGGGGTCGACAGCACTTCGGAGAAGCGCACGATCTGGCGGTCTTCGTTAGGAATCTCGATACCGACGGTGGTCTTGCCCGGAATCACTTCCACCACGCGCACGCTGGTCACGGCCAGGGAACGTGCCAGGTCTTTCGCCAGGTTGGAGATGCGACTGACCTTGACGCCGGCCGCTGGCTGGATTTCGTAACGGGTAATCACCGGGCCCGGGTGAATCGAATCCACCGACACTTCGACGCCGAATTCCTTGAGCTTGATTTCCAGCAAATGGCCGACCGCCGCCAGGGATTCAGGCGAGTAATTGAGTTGTTTCTTTTCTGCCGGGTCGAGAATCGAGATCGGCGGCAAGGTGCCTTCGACGGCGCTGTCGACGAACAACGGCGCCTGTTTCTCTTTTTCCACCCGTTTGCTGGGCGCCGCTGGCTTGGGTGGCGCAGGGGCAATCACCGGCGGCACCTGCTTCTCGCGGTCCGACATGTGTTTGCTCAGGGCCTGCTCACGTTCGATCAGGCGTTCCTTGACCTTGGCTTGCTCACGCTTGTCCGTGACGGTCGGCGCGACCACGTTATGCACGCGATCATCGACTTCACGCAACTGCGCAACCAGTTGTTTACGCTCGACACGGGCCGCCCACCAGCGATTGGCTGCGCCCTGGAACAATTCGAACAGGTCGAGGGTGATTTTGCCGGTGAGGTCCATCACTTTGAACCACGAGAGGTCGGTGAACACCGTCAGGCCAAACAGGAACAGCGCGATGAACACCAGCGTACTGCCCTGGATGTTCAGGGCATTCCTGGCCAGATCACCGAGGCTTTCGCCCAAAGCGCCGCCAGCGCCAGCCGGCAGACCGGTCGCGGCGTGGAAATGGATATGGGCCAGGGCCGCGCCCGACAGCACCAGAAACACCAGGCCGATCAGGCGCCAGGAGAACAGCCAGCCGCTCCACTCCCACTGCTCGTGGCGTTGACGGAAGATTTGATAGGCCTTGATCGCCAGCAACAACGGGAAGATATAGGCGAAGTAACCCAACACCATGAACAGGATATCGGCGCTGTAGGAGCCGACCGGCCCGCCGAAGTTCTGCACATCGTCGATCTTGCTGTTATGGCTCCAGCCCGGATCGTCCTTGCCGTAGGTCAACAAGGCCATCATCAGGAACAGGCACAAGCCCCCGATGGCGATCAATGCACCTTCCTTGAGCCGGTAGTGCAATTGCTGGCGCCAGAGCGGAACGACTGTTTTTGGTGCTGCGGTGGATTTCTTCAAAACGCTTCTTTTCCTGCGCCTATGGCGCGTCCATCTGTTGAATGACTATAAAAAACTGCCCAATCCAGGCAGGCAAAAAAGTTAACAGGCGCAACTGGGACTACTTTTAACACTACACCCCGGTTTTTATAAACACGGCGCGCAACGCTTATTTTATTACAAACGCTGTTACAGGCAGGCATTGTACGGGTTTGTTCGTTCGATGCCATGCTTGAAACCCAAGGTGTAGCATAGCCAACAGCACATGACGCGCGTTTCAATTTGAGCATGCATTCTCTTTTGTGACAAAGGCTTATGAGGTGTTTTTATGAGCGAAGCGAAGCATTCCCGCCTGATCATTCTGGGTTCCGGCCCCGCCGGTTACAGCGCTGCCGTTTATGCCGCCCGCGCCAACCTCAACCCCGTTGTGATTACCGGCATACAGGCAGGTGGCCAGCTCACCACCACCGTCGAAGTCGACAACTGGCCCGGTGATGTCGAAGGCCTCACCGGCCCGGTGCTGATGGAACGCATGCAACAACACGCAGAGCGTTTTCATACAGAGATCGTCTACGACCACATCCACACTGCCAAGTTGCAAGAGCGCCCGTTCGAACTCATCGGCGACAGCGGTACTTACACCTGTGATGCTCTGATTATCGCCACCGGCGCCTCGGCGCAATACCTGGGGCTGCCATCGGAAGAGACATTTGCCGGCAAAGGCGTGTCGGCCTGCGCGACGTGCGACGGTTTCTTCTACCGCAATCAGGTGGTCGCCGTCGTTGGCGGCGGCAACACGGCAGTTGAAGAAGCGCTGTACCTGTCAAACATCGCCAAGGAAGTTCACCTGATTCACCGCCGCGACAAGTTGCGCTCGGAGAAGATTCTTCAGGACAAACTCTTCGAAAAAGCCGCTAAAGGCAATATCCGCCTGCACTGGAACCAGAATCTGGATGAAGTGCTGGGTGATGCCAGCGGTGTGACCGGCGCCCGCCTGCGGGACAGCCACACTGACGAAACCAGTGAATTGCCGCTGACCGGCGTGTTCATCGCTATTGGCCACAAGCCCAACACCGACCTGTTCGAAGGCCAGCTGAAAATGCGTAACGGCTACCTGCTGGTCAAGGGCGGCAGCGAAGGCGATGCTACCAGCACCGAAATCCCGGGCGTATTTGCCGCCGGGGACGTGGCCGATCACGTTTATCGCCAGGCCGTCACGTCTGCCGGGGCCGGTTGCATGGCCGCGCTGGACGCCGAGAAGTATCTCGACGACATTCCAGTCATTTGACGGCACACTTCACGGTGGGCCCACCCGCCCACCATCGCCCTCCCCTTCTGCAAGCCCGGATGCCATGCTGACTTGGTTACAACGCAACACCCTGACCTTCCCGCCCCTGGAAAAAGCCATGCGCGATCCCAACGGGCTGTTGGCTGCGGGCGGGGATCTGTCCGCCGATCGTCTGATTCAGGCCTATCGCCACGGCTGTTTTCCGTGGTTCTCGGAAGGCCAGCCGATTCTCTGGTGGTCGCCGGATCCGCGCACCGTGCTGTTTCCCGACGAACTGCATGTCTCGCGCAGCCTGAACAAATTGCTGCGCCAGCAACGCTATCAAGTGACCTTTGATCAGGATTTTACCGCGGTCATCCGCGCTTGCGCCGCGCCTCGGGATTACGCCGACGGCACCTGGATCACAGAAGCCATGCAGAACGCCTACCTGGAGCTGCACAGGCGTGGCTACGCCCATTCGGTGGAAGTCTGGGACCAGGGTGAACTGGTCGGCGGGCTCTACGGCCTGGCGATGGGTCAGCTGTTTTTCGGCGAGTCCATGTTCAGCCGCGCCGACAACGCCTCGAAATATGGCTTTGCCACGCTGGTCCGACATCTGAAAGACTCAGGCTTTGTGCTGATCGACTGCCAGATGCCGACCGACCATCTGCACAGCCTCGGCGCCCGAGCGATTCCCCGCCGCGAGTTTGCCGACTACCTTGCGCAGCATCTGGACCAACCCAGCCGCGCAACCTGGGTTTGCTGAGCGACTTTTGCGCGCGTGGCTTACACTTAATTCAAAGCTTATCCCGAGGGTTGATCATGACCGAGTTGGCGCGTTTGAAGTTTTATGCCACTCAGCCCCACTCTTGCAGTTATCTGCCCGAGGAGCAGGCCACGACCTTGTTCCTCGACCCTAGTCAGCCCATGGATGTGCATGTCTATGCAGACCTGTCTGAAATGGGTTTCCGTCGTAGCGGCGATCATCTTTACCGGCCTCATTGCCAGAATTGCAATGCGTGCGTACCGGCGCGTATCCCTGTGGCGCAATTTTCGCCCAACCGCCAGCAGAAACGCATCTTCAAACGCAACGTCGACCTGCAGGTGCGCCCTGCCAGGCCGCAATTCAGCGAAGAGTATTTCGACCTTTATCAGCGGTATATCGAACAGCGTCACGCCGATGGCGATATGTACCCGCCGAGCCGCGATCAGTTTGCGACGTTCCTGGTACGTGACCTGCCGTTTTCCCGATTCTACGAATTCCGCCTCGAAGGGCGACTGGTGGCGGTGGCCGTCACCGACTTGCTGCCGAACGGTATGTCGGCCGTTTACACCTTCTACGAGCCCGCTGAAGAACGCCGCAGCCTGGGGCGTTATGCGATCCTCTGGCAAATCGCCGAGGCTCAGCGTCTGGGACTGGAGGCCGTCTATCTGGGCTATTGGATCAAAAACTGCAAAAAGATGAGTTACAAGACTCAATATCGCCCTATCGAACTGCTGATTAATCAGCGCTGGGTCATCCTGAACTAGAGCAAGCCGTAAACCCCTTGGCTTAAACCCCATTTTTCGGGCACAATGCACGCCGCTTTTGCCTGGCGCAGTTGCACCGGGCCATTCATTGGACACCGAGGGCTTTACTGCATGTCGAAAGAAGACAGCTTCGAAATGGAAGGCACTGTCGTCGACACCCTGCCCAACACCATGTTTCGTGTGGAGTTGGAAAATGGGCACGTCGTAACCGCGCATATCTCCGGCAAGATGCGCAAGAATTACATTCGTATTCTTACCGGCGACAAAGTGCGCGTCGAGCTGACGCCCTATGACTTGAGCAAAGGGCGCATCACTTACCGCGCTCGCTAATCAAGTCAATACAAAACGCCCGGTTTATGCCGGGCGTTTTTGTTTGCGGATTTTGATGCCCCCTCCAATCCCACAGGGGTTTGAGGCACATCCAGCAGACAGCAAAAAGGCGCCTTTCGGCGCCTTTTGCTTTCTTGCGAAACTGTCAGGCCATTTCAGCCGTGGTCTCGAAGTCGAAGGTCAGCTCGCCGTCCTTGAGATCGATGTGAACCACACCACCATGGTCGGCCAGTTCGCCAAAGAGGATCTCTTCCGCCAGCGGACGCTTGATCTTGTCCTGAATCAAACGCGCCATTGGTCGAGCACCCATCGCCGAGTCGTAGCCGCCTGCTGCCAGCCAGCTGCGCGCCGCGTCCGTCACTTCCAGCTGCACGCGCTTGTCTTCCAGCTGCGCCTGAAGCTCGGTAAGGAACTTGTCCACCACGCTTTTGATGACCTCATGACTGAGGCGACCAAACTGGATAATGGTGTCCAGACGGTTACGGAACTCTGGCGTGAAGCTCTTCTTGATCACTTCCATCGCATCGGACGAGTGGTCCTGATGGGTGAAACCGATCGAAGCACGAGCTGCCGTTTCGGCACCGGCGTTGGTCGTCATGATGACGATCACGTTACGGAAGTCCGCCTTGCGCCCGTTGTTATCGGTCAGCGTACCGTGGTCCATGACCTGCAGCAGCAGGTTGAAGACTTCCGGATGCGCCTTCTCGATCTCATCGAGCAACAGCACGCAGTGAGGCTGCTTGGTGATGGCTTCGGTCAGCAGGCCACCCTGATCGAACCCGACATAGCCTGGAGGCGCACCGATCAGACGCGAA
Organism: Pseudomonas sp. BF-B-26; assembly: GCF_019956495.1. Lineage (NCBI taxonomy): Bacteria > Pseudomonadati > Pseudomonadota > Gammaproteobacteria > Pseudomonadales > Pseudomonadaceae > Pseudomonas > Pseudomonas sp. BF-B-26. Next base: position 129,799 of record NZ_JAHBDP010000080.1, read on the forward strand.
ACGGTGTGGCGCTCCATGTACTCGGACATGTCGAAACGAACCAGTTCGATGCCCAACGCCTTGGCCAGCTGACGTGCCGCTTCGGTTTTACCGACACCGGTAGGCCCTGCGAACAGGAACGAACCGACTGGCTTGTCAGGAGACTTGAGGCCGGCACGGGACAGTTTGATCGCGGTCGACAGCGAGTCGATTGCGGCATCCTGACCAAATACTGTCAGCTTCAGGTCACGCTCAAGGTTACGCAGCAGCTCTTTGTCGGAGCTGGTGACGTGCTTAGGCGGAATCCGCGCGATTTTCGCGACGATGTCCTCGACTTGAGGTACTTCGATGCGTTTCACGCGTTTCTCGATTGGCTGCAGACGCTGGTAGGCGCCCGCCTCGTCGATAACGTCGATGGCTTTGTCCGGCATGTGCCGGTCATTGATGTAGCGCGAGGCCAGTTCAGCAGCGGCGCGCAGGGCTTCATCGCTGTATTCGATGTTGTGGTGCGCTTCGAAACGACCTTTCAGGCCGCGCAGGATGCCAATGGTGTCTTCCACCGAAGGTTCCGACACATCGACCTTCTGGAAGCGCCGGGCCAGAGCACGGTCCTTCTCGAAAATCCCGCGGAATTCCTGGAACGTGGTCGAACCGATGCAACGGATATCACCCGACGACAGCAGCGGCTTGAGCAGGTTCGAGGCATCCATGACCCCACCGGACGCGGCACCCGCACCAATGATGGTGTGGATTTCGTCGATGAACAGGATCGCCTGCGGACGTTTTTTCAGCTCATTGAGCAACGCCTTGAAGCGTTTCTCGAAATCGCCGCGGTATTTGGTCCCGGCCAGCAAGGCCCCCAGATCGAGGGAATACACCACGCTGTTGGCCAGCAGGTCTGGTACCTGGTTGTCGACAATGCGCTTGGCCAGGCCTTCGGCAATCGCGGTTTTACCCACGCCCGCCTCGCCCACCAGCAACGGATTGTTTTTGCGACGACGCGCCAGGATCTGCGCGACGCGCTCAACCTCCAGCTCACGGCCTACCAATGGATCGATTCGACCCTGGCGCGCGAGTTCGTTGAGGTTGCTGGCATAAGCATCCAGAGGATTGCCTGAAGAAGAAGACTCACCGCCCTCGTCGTCCTGCATATCTTGCTCACCTTCAGAGTGATCGCCATGCCCCGGCACTTTGGAAATGCCGTGTGCGATGTAGTTGACGACATCAATGCGCGCAACGCTCTGCTGTTTCAGCAGGAACACTGCCTGACTCTCTTGCTCACTGAAGATCGCGACCAGTACGTTGGCGCCAGTCACTTCGCGTTTGCCCGAGCTCTGTACGTGAAAGACAGCACGTTGCAGAACACGCTGGAAGCCCAGGGTTGGCTGGGTCTCACGATCCTCGTCATGAACGGGGATCAATGGCGTGGTGGAGTCGATGAACTCCTGCAGGTCGTGCTTGAGTTTGTCGAGGTTTGCGCCGCAGGCACGCAAAACGGTGGCGGCAGCCTCATTGTCCAATAGGGCCAGCAGGAGGTGCTCGACGGTCATGAATTCATGACGCTTCGAACGGGCCTCCTTGAAGGCAAGATTGAGGGTGACTTCGAGCTCGCGGTTTAACATAGCTTCACCTCATACCCAAGTGGTCGGCGATTAACCGTCCTTCTCGATTTCACAGAGTAGCGGATGCTGGCTTTCCCTGGCGTACTGGTTGACCTGCATGGCCTTAGTCTCGGCGATGTCACGGGTAAACACTCCACATACTGCCCGTCCTTCTGTGTGGACGGCCAGCATGACCTTGGTCGCCAGCTCGCGATTCAGGTTAAAAAACACCTCGAGCACTTCGACGACGAAATCCATCGGTGTGTAGTCATCATTGAACAAAACCACCTTGTACATCGGCGGCGCCTGTAAAGCAGGCTTTGCCTCCTGAACAGCAATGCCTGCGGAATCGTCGTCGTGTGAATCAGGGTGATCCTGATTGAATGTTAGTCGAATCTGGCTGATTGCATGCATGGAAAGAAAGGTTCGTCAGTTGTGCAAATACAGTGGTGGGGGCGGCTATGGACGATTTCAACTCCGACTGCCCGGTCACCTTGACTATCGGGAAAACGGTGTTACAACCAATAGAGCCCACAGTGGGTAAAAAAGGTCCGCGGAGTCAATCTTATTTCCAGGAAATGACTGCGGATGAACTGGATGATACTCCAGTGATGGAGTCTGTTGCAGAGGGATATGGGTATGTCAGTCGGCAAGGTGAAATGGTTCAACAATGCCAAGGGGTTCGGTTTCATTAACACCGATGCCAGAGAAGGTCGTGACGAAGACGGTCATCTTATTGATTTCTTTGCGCACTACTCGGCCATTGAGATGAACGGGTACAAGACTCTCAAGGCTGGGCAAGCTGTAAATTTCGAGATTGTTCAGGGCCCCAAAGGGTTGCATGCCGTGAAGATTATGTCCGTCACGACCGAGAACGAGCAGGCCGCCCCTGCCATCCAGCAAGAAACTGTATCGAGTTAATACAACCCGCCATCCAGTCATAAAAAAACCGCCAGAAGGCGGTTTTTTTATACCTATTCGCTTACATATGCGAAATCAGCGCATCACCAAACGCGGACGAAGACAGCAGTTTCGCGCCTTCCATCAAACGGTGGAAGTCATAGGTCACGGTCTTGGCGGAAATCGCGCCGTTGGTGCCCTTGATGATCAGATCAGCCGCTTCGGTCCAGCCCATGTGACGCAGCATCATCTCTGCGGACAGGATCAGGGAACCCGGGTTGACCTGGTCCTTGCCAGCGTACTTCGGCGCAGTACCGTGGGTCGCTTCGAACATCGCAATGGTGTCAGACAGGTTGGCACCCGGTGCGATACCGATACCGCCCACTTCCGCCGCCAGGGCATCGGAGAGGTAGTCGCCGTTCAGGTTCAGGGTCGCGATCACATCGTATTCGGCCGGGCGCAGCAGGATCTGCTGGAGCATGGCGTCGGCGATAGCATCTTTGACGATAACGTTCTTGCCGGTTTTCGGGTTTTTGAACTGCATCCACGGACCGCCGTCGAGCAGGGTCGCGCCGAACTCTTCAGCCGCCACTTCGTAGGCCCACTCCTTGAAGGCACCTTCGGTGAACTTCATGATGTTGCCTTTGTGCACGATGGTCAGCGAGTCGCGGTCGTTGTCGACCACATACTGCAGCGCTTTTCGCGCCAGACGCTTGGTGCCTTGCAGGGAAACCGGCTTGATGCCGATACCGCAGTTTTCGTCGAAACGGATCTTGGTGACGCCCATTTCATCTTTAAGGAACTTGATGACTTTGGTCGCTTCCGGCGAACCGGCTTTCCACTCGATACCCGCGTAGATGTCTTCCGAGTTCTCACGGAAGATCGTCATGTCGACGTCGCCTGGCTTCTTGACCGGGCTAGGCACGCCTTCGAACCAGCGCACAGGGCGCAGGCAGACATAAAGGTCGAGTTGCTGACGCAGGGCCACGTTCAGGGAACGGATGCCGCCACCGACCGGGGTGGTCAGAGGGCCCTTGATGGAAACCACGTAATCTCTAACTGCGTCCAGGGTTTCCTGGGGTAGCCAGGTGTCCTGATCGTAAACCTGAGTCGCTTTCTCCCCGGCATAGACTTCCATCCAGGAAATTTTGCGCTCGCCGCCGTAAGCCTTCTTAACAGCAGCATCGACAACCTTGATCATGACCGGGCTGATATCAACGCCAATACCGTCACCTTCGATGAAGGGGATGATCGGGTTGTTAGGAACATTGAGAGAATGGTCCGCGTTGACGGTGATTTTGTCGCCGACTGCTGGAACCTGAATCTTCTTGTATCCCATGCTGAACTCCATTGTTTGGATTGAACATCTGGCTTCGTTCGAGCGTACCCCAGTTAAATCGGCACGCAAACCCTCTGTTCCAACCATCTGCCGCAAAGCTACACAGTTCGCGACGTACAAGCCTGAAAGCAAAGGGAAAAGCGCCAAACTCAAGCACGGTGCAAGACTCTACGCCCCACTCGCCCCTGCGACCTTTAGACCAATGGACGACAATCGTTGCATATGAACCATCGGCAGATTGCCAGCTTCCTATGTATAATGCCGCCCGCTGACCACAGAGTCACGACGGCCGATCTCTCTACTACGAGACTTTGAGCCCGAAAAAGCAGGGCTGTTACCGCAGTCCACCCGCTTGACGCTCGACTGATGCACCCAACATCACCGCGAAGAAATCTCGACATTCGGCTCATGGATGACTTTGAACGAACGCGCTTACCCGGCGCCCCTCGAGTTTTTCTGCGCACGCTTTAGCAAAGAAGAGAGAGTTAATCCGAATATGCCCACCCGCTCGAAGATCATCTATACCTTCACCGACGAAGCTCCCGCCCTCGCCACCTATTCACTGTTGCCTATCGTAGAGGCCTTCACCGCCTCCGCTGATATCGCCGTGGAAACCCGCGATATCTCTCTTGCAGGGCGCATCCTGGCCAGCTTCCCCGAGCAACTGGGTGACAAAGCCGTAGCCGACCACCTCGCCGAACTGGGCGACCTGGCCGTTACGCCTGAAGCCAACATCATCAAGTTGCCGAACATCAGCGCCTCGGTTCCGCAACTGCAAGCCGCGATCAAGGAACTGCAAGCCCAGGGCTTCGCACTGCCTGACTACCCGGAAACCGTGACCAGCGACGCCGACAAACTCGCCAAGTCGCGCTACGACAAGATCAAGGGCAGCGCCGTAAACCCGGTTCTGCGCGAAGGCAACTCCGATCGTCGTGCACCGCTGTCGGTCAAGAATTACGCTCGCAAGCACCCGCACAAAATGGGCGCCTGGGCTGCGGACTCCAAGTCCCACGTCGCGCACATGAGCACTGGCGATTTCTACGGCAGCGAGAAAGCTGCCCTGATCGACGCCGCTGACGCCGTCAAAATCGAACTGATCGCTCAAGACGGCACCACCACCGTCCTGAAAGAAAAAACCACCGTGCAAGCCGGTGAGATCCTCGATTGCGCGGTACTGAGCAAAAACGCGCTGCGCAGCTTCATCGCCGCCGAGATCGAAGACGCCAAAGCCAAAGGCGTGCTGCTGTCGGTTCACCTCAAAGCCACCATGATGAAGGTCTCCGACCCGATCATGTTTGGCCAGATCGTTGCCGAGTTCTATAAAGACGCACTGGCCAAGCACGCTGATGTGCTGGCGCAGATCGGCTTCAACCTGAACAACGGCATCGGCGACCTGTACGCTCGCATCAAAGCCCTGCCGGCCGAGCAACAAGCGCAGATCGAAGCGGACATTCAGGCGGTTTACGCCGCTCGTCCGTCGTTGGCCATGGTCAACTCCGACAAAGGCATCACCAACCTGCACGTGCCGAGCGACGTGATCGTCGACGCCTCGATGCCGGCGATGATCCGTGACTCCGGCAAAATGTGGGGCACTGACGGTCAACTGCACGACACCAAGGCTGTGATTCCGGATCGCTGCTACGCAACCATCTACCAGGCGGTGATCGAAGACTGCAAGCTGCACGGCGCTTTCGATCCGACCACCATGGGCAGCGTGCCAAACGTTGGCCTGATGGCGAAAAAAGCCGAAGAGTACGGCTCGCACGACAAGACTTTCCAGATCAAGGCCAACGGCGTGGTTCGGGTTTCCGATGGCGCTGGCCGCACCCTGCTGGAGCAGTCGGTTGAAGCCGGCGACATCTTCCGCATGTGCCAGACCAAAGACGCGCCGATCCAGGACTGGGTCAAACTGGCCGTCAACCGTGCTCGCGCAAGCGCCACTCCAGCGATTTTCTGGCTGGACCCAATGCGCGCCCACGACGGCGTAGTGATCGAGAAAGTTCAGGCTTACCTGAAGGATCACGACACGTCCGGCCTGGACATTCGCATCATGTCGCCAGTCGACGCGATGGCCTTCACCCTGGGCCGCACCCGCGAAGGCAAGGACACCATCTCGGTGACCGGCAACGTACTGCGCGACTACCTGACTGACCTGTTCCCGATCATGGAACTGGGCACCAGCGCCAAGATGCTGTCGATCGTTCCGCTGATGAACGGCGGTGGTCTGTTCGAAACCGGCGCCGGCGGTTCGGCACCGAAGCATGTTCAACAACTTTTGGAAGAAAACTTCCTGCGCTGGGATTCCCTGGGTGAGTTCCTGGCCCTGGCCGCTTCCCTTGAGCACCTGGGTGTTACCTACAACAACCCTAAAGCGCTGGTGTTGGCCAAGACCCTGGATCAGGCCACCGGCCAGTTCCTGGACAACAACAAGTCGCCATCGCGCAAAGTCGGCAACATCGACAACCGCGGCAGCCACTTCTACCTGGCGCTGTACTGGGCTCAAGCCCTGGCTGCCCAGACCGAAGACACTGCGCTGCAAGCGCAGTTCGGCGAACTGGCCAAGACCCTGAGCGAGAACGAAGCAACCATCGTTGCCGAGCTCAACGCCGTTCAGGGCAAGCCAGTGGACATCGGCGGTTACTACCACGCCAATGCCGAGCTGATCAGCAAGGCCATGCGCCCGAGCAACACCTTCAACGCCGCGATCGCTGCGCTGGTTTAAGGTTGTAAGGGAACACCACAAACCCCGGCCTCGTGCCGGGGTTTGTGTTTTTGAAGACAACGCAAACCCTGTGGGAGCTGGCCTGCCAGCGATAGCGATTTATCATCCAACATTGATGGTGACTGACTCACCGCAATCGCTGGCGGGCCAGCTCCCACAGTAATAGTGTTGCAACTATTGAAATTTGAGGAATCCTCATGGAGTGGAACCCCCACATCACCGTCGCGACCATCGTCGAAGACAACGGCCGCTTCCTGATAGTCGAAGAATCCAAAGGCGGACGAACGGTGCTCAACCAGCCCGCCGGCCATCTGGACCCGGACGAAACCCTGATCGAAGCCGCCGTGCGTGAAACCCTCGAAGAAACCGGCTGGGACGTCGAGCCGACTGGCGTGGTGGGTATTTACCTCTACACCGCTCCGAGCAACGGCGTGACCTATCAGCGGGTCTGCTTCACCGCAAAACCGCTCAAACATCACCCCGACTATCAGCTGGACGACGGCATCGTCGGCGCAAAATGGCTGACGCGTGACGAACTCATGGCACAGCGCGCAAACTGGCGCAGTGAGCTGATCATCCGCTGTATTGATGATTATCTGGACGGCAAACTCTTCGGCCTCGAACTGATCCGCCCTTCTCTTTAGCCTTGCGGGCTTCGGCCTGTTAGAATCGCGTCCTTTTTAAAGACACTCATTGAATCCCTATGCGTGATCCAGCCCCTTCTGACACACAAAAGAAGCGCGTCATTGTCGGCATGTCCGGCGGCGTGGACTCTTCCGTTTCCGCTCTCCTGCTGATCGAGCAGGGTTATGAGGTGGAAGGCCTGTTCATGAAGAACTGGGAAGAAGACGATGGAACGGAATACTGTACCGCCATGGATGACCTGGCGGACGCTCAGGCCGTGTGCGACAAGATTGGCATCAAGCTGCACACCGCCAACTTCGCCGCCGAGTACTGGGACAACGTATTCGAGCACTTCCTGGCCGAATACAAGGCCGGTCGCACGCCGAACCCGGACATCCTGTGTAACCGTGAGATCAAGTTCAAGGCGTTCCTCGACTACGCCATGATGCTCGGCGCCGACCTGATCGCCACCGGTCACTACGTGCGACGCCGCGACATCGATGGCCGTACCGAGCTGCTCAAGGGCCTGGACCCGAACAAGGACCAGAGCTACTTCCTGCACGCCGTCGGTGGTGAACAGATCGCCAAGACCCTGTTCCCGGTCGGCGAGCTGGAAAAACCCGAAGTGCGCGCGATTGCCGAGAAACACGAACTCGCCACCGCGAAGAAAAAGGACTCCACCGGAATCTGCTTTATCGGCGAGCGCCGCTTCAGCGACTTCCTCAAGCAATACCTGCCGGCCCAACCCGGCGAGATCAAGACCACCGAAGGTGAAGTTATCGGCCGTCATCACGGCTTGATGTATCACACCATCGGCCAGCGTCAGGGCCTGGGCATTGGCGGCTTGAAAGACGCCAGTGACGAGCCGTGGTACGTGCTGATCAAGGACCTGGAACACAACGAGCTGATCGTTGGCCAGGGCAATGACCATCCGTATCTATTCTCCCGCGCCCTGCTCGCCTCGGACATCTATTGGGTCAACCCGATCGACTTGAGCGAACCGCGCCGGTTGACCGCCAAAGTCCGCTATCGCCAAAGCGACCAGCCCTGCACGCTGGAAAGAACCGCCAACGGCTACCGCGCGACCTTCGATGACCCGCAACGCGCGGTCACCCCAGGCCAGTCCGTGGTGTTCTACGACGGTGAAATCTGCCTCGGCGGCGGCGTGATCGAAGTCGCGGAGCCGTGGACCAGCAAAGGCACTCCTCAAGGCGAGCAGCAATGAGCCCGACTCAGGAGCAACTGACGGCACTGGGCGGCGTGTTCCTCGCCGCCGTGCTGGTCGACAAGATCGCCAAGACCGGCCAGACCGCCGAAGCCGGCCTGACATGCATGCTCGGCAGCCTGCTGATTCGCGACCCCAAGGACACCCTGGAAGTGTACGGCGGCGACGACATCAATCTGCGTGAAGGTTACCGCGCATTGATCGGCGCCCTGGAACGCGACCCAAGCACCCTTCAGCGCGAGCCGCTGCGCTATGCGCTGGCAATGCTCGGCCTGGAGCGTCAGCTGGCCAAGCGCAACGACATGCTCGACGTGATCGGCAAGCGTTTGCCGCAGATTCAATCCCAGGTCGAGCACTTCGGCCCGGCGCACGAAAACGTCATTGCAGCGTGCGGCGCCCTGTATCAGGACACCCTGAGCACCTTGCGCCAACGCATTCAGGTCCACGGCGACATGCGTAACCTGCAGCAACCGAGCAACGCTTCGAAAATCCGCGCCCTGTTGCTGGCCGGGATTCGATCGGCGCGCCTGTGGCGGCAGTTGGGCGGTCATCGCTGGCAGCTGGTGATCAGCCGTCGCAAGTTGCTCAAAGAGCTTTACCCGCTGATGCGCAGCAGCTGAACCGCGCCCGCAAGACCCTTGGTAATTTGTAACGCGTAAGACGCTGGTCAGTTGGCAACGGACCGGCGGATTTTTTCATGTATGATACGCGCCCCATTTCGTTGCCCGACTGTCCGAGAACACCCCATGCAGCTTTCTTCGCTCACTGCGGTTTCCCCTGTTGACGGCCGCTACGCCGGCAAAACCCAGGCCCTGCGCCCAATTTTCAGCGAATACGGCCTGATCCGTGCTCGTGTTCTGGTTGAAGTGCGCTGGCTCCAGCGCCTGGCCGCTCACCCTGGCATCAGCGAAGTGCCGGCGTTCTCCGCCGAAGCCAACGCTGTGCTGAACACCCTGGCGGAAAACTTCGCTCTGGAGCACGCCGAGCGTGTCAAAGAGATCGAGCGCACCACCAACCACGACGTCAAAGCCATTGAGTACCTGCTCAAAGAGCAAGCGGCCAAGCTGCCGGAACTGGCCAAGGTCAGCGAATTCATCCACTTTGCCTGCACCAGCGAGGACATCAACAACCTGTCCCACGCCCTGATGCTGCGCGAAGGCCGTGATGACGTGATGCTGCCGCTGATGCGCCAGACCGCCGAAGCCATCCGCGAACTGGCCATCCGTTTCGCCGACGTGCCAATGCTGTCGCGCACCCACGGTCAACCGGCTTCGCCGACCACCCTGGGCAAAGAGCTGGCGAACGTGGTTTACCGTCTGGAGCGTCAAATCGCTCAGGTCGCGGCGGTTCCACTGCTGGGCAAGATCAACGGCGCTGTCGGCAACTACAACGCCCACCTGTCGGCCTACCCTGAGATCGACTGGGAAGAGAACGCCCGCGCCTTCATCGAAGACGAGCTGGGCCTGGGCTTCAACCCGTACACCACGCAGATCGAACCGCACGACTACATTGCCGAACTGTTCGACGCGATCGCGCGCTTCAACACCATCCTGATCGACTTCGACCGCGACATCTGGGGCTACATCTCCCTGGGTTATTTCAAACAGCGCACCATCGCTGGCGAAATCGGCTCGTCGACCATGCCGCACAAGGTCAACCCGATCGACTTCGAGAACTCCGAAGGCAACCTGGGCATCGCCAACGCACTGTTCCAGCACCTGGCGAGCAAGCTGCCGATCTCCCGCTGGCAGCGCGACCTGACCGACTCCACCGTATTGCGCAACCTCGGTGTCGGCTTCGCCCACAGCGTGATCGCGTACGAAGCCAGCCTCAAAGGCATCAGCAAACTCGAGCTCAACGCTCAGAAGATTGCTGCCGACCTGGACGCGTGCTGGGAAGTATTGGCCGAGCCAATCCAGACCGTGATGCGTCGCTACAACATCGAAAACCCGTACGAAAAACTGAAAGAGTTGACCCGTGGCAAGGGCATCAGCCCTGAAGCACTGCAAACTTTCATCGACGGCCTGGACATGCCAGCCGCGGCCAAGGCCGAGCTGAAATTGCTCACCCCGGCGAACTACATCGGTAACGCTGTAGAGCAAGCCAAACGCATCTGATCGACCGCTTTACCCTTTTGAGACGCCCGGCAGCGCCGGGCGTTTTTATTCCCGTCTGAAAAGTGCTTTTTTTCAATAGGTTACACATGAATCCTGATATTCCTCTTCAACTTCTGGGTGGCATCACGGCGCGCGAATTCCTGCGTGACTACTGGCAGAAAAAACCGCTGCTGATCCGCCAGGCGATCCCTGACTTCGAAAGCCCGATCGACCCGGACGAACTGGCCGGCCTGGCGCTGGAAGAAGAAGTTGAATCGCGCCTGGTGATCGAACACGGTGAGCGTCCTTGGGAAATGCGTCGCGGCCCGTTCGCCGAAGACGAATTCAGCAAGTTGCCGGAAACCGAATGGACCCTGCTGGTGCAAGCGGTCGACCAATTCGTGCCGGAAGTCAGCGAGCTGCTGGAAAACTTTCGCTTCCTGCCGAGCTGGCGCGTCGACGACGTGATGATCAGCTTCGCCGCCCCGGGTGGCAGCGTCGGTCCGCATTTCGATAACTACGATGTGTTCCTGCTGCAAGGTCACGGCAAGCGCAACTGGAAGATCGGCCAGATGTGCGACTCCGAGAGCAAACTGCTGCCACACGCAGACCTGCGCATCCTCGCCGACTTCGAAGCCACCGATGAGTGGGTTCTGGAACCGGGCGACATGCTCTACCTGCCGCCGCGCCTGGCCCATTGCGGCGTTGCGGTGGATGACTGCATGACTTACTCGGTCGGCTTCCGCGCCCCGAGCGCCTCTGAAGTCCTGACTCACTTCACCGACTTCCTCAGCCAGTTCCTGACCGATGAAGAGCGCTACACCGATGCCGACGCCCTGCCGGCGGTCGATCCACACCAGATTCAGCACGACGCCCTTGATCGCCTGAAAGCTTTGCTGGCCGAGCACATGAGCGACGAGCGCCTGCTGCTGACCTGGTTCGGCCAGTACATGACCGAGCCGCGCTACCCGGAACTGATCGTCGGCCCGGAAGAAGTCGAAGAAGAAGACTTTCTCGCCAGCCTGGAACAAGGGGCTGTGCTGATCCGTAACCCGAGCGCGCGCATGGCCTGGTCCGAAGTCGATGACGACCTGCTGCTGTTCGCCAGCGGCCAGAGCCGTTACCTGCCGGGCAAACTGCGCGAGCTGCTGAAGTTGATCTGCGCTGCCGACGCCCTGCACACCGATAACCTCGGTGACTGGCTGGACGACGAAGACGGTCGCGGCCTGCTGTGCGAGCTGGTCAAGCAAGGCAGCTTGGGGTTTGCTGATGAATAAAATCCACGTTCGTGTCGCAGACTGGCAGAAGGACATCGCCGAGATCCGGCGCATTCGTGAGACGGTGTTCATCGCCGAGCAATCCGTTCCGCCTGAGCTGGAATGGGACGCTGATGACGCAACGGCGGTGCATTTCCTGGCCTTCGAAGGCGACTTTCCGATTGGCACCGCCCGCCTGCTGCCCGACGGCCACGTCGGCCGGGTGTCGGTGCTGAAAGACTGGCGCGGCTTGAAAGTCGGCGATGCGCTGATGCAAGCGGTGATCGGTGAAGCCGAGAAGCGCGGGCTGAAGCAGCAGATGCTGAGCGCACAGGTACAAGCCACGGCGTTCTATGAGCGCCTGGGCTTCAGCCTGGTCAGTGAGGAATTCCTGGAAGCAGGCATTCCGCATGTGGACATGGTGCGGCACTCCGTTTGAGACCCTGTGGTGAGGGGATTTATCCCCGTTCGGCTGCGAAGCAGCCGTCAAACCATTGCATGCGGAAAACCTGATACACCGTGGTTATTTTGGGGCCGCTTCGCGACCCAACGGGGATAAATCCCCTCGCCACAGAGAACACCACAAAACGCCCCGTCATTCTCGGATGCCGGGGCGTTTTGCTGTCTACGATTCAACTTGCCCCACGCCGGGCCGACAAACTGGCAATATCAACACTTCAAGATGTCGGAGATAACGGATATGTCCCTACGCACCCTGCTCACCACGCTGCTGCTGACCTGCAGTTTTTCGGTCATGGCCGCCACCGAGATCGTGCCTTTGAACTACCACACCAGTGCCGACATGCTGCCGATGGCCCAGGATTTCATCGGCAAGGAAGGCCAGGTCAGCGCCTATGGCAACCAACTGATCGTCAATGCCGATCAGCGCAAGATCGACGAACTTAAAGCCCTGATTGCGCAACTCGACACCCAACCCAAGCGCCTGCTGATCACTGTCGACACCAACGAAAACAACTTCCAGGGCGATCAGGGTTACTCGGTAAATGGCGCCAAACCGAGCCAGACTCGCATCATCAATCGCAGTACCGACAGCCGTGACGGCGGGATTCAGCAGATCCAGGCCAGCGAAGGGGCGCCGGCACTGATCCAGGTCGGCCAGAGCGTTCCGCTCACCAGCACACAGACCGATTCCTACGGCGATCTGCGAAGCCAGACCGAATACCGCAACGTCACACAGGGTTTCTACGTCACCGCCAGCGTTACCGGCGACATCGTTCACCTCGCAATCAGCACCAATCGTGACCGTATGAGCCAGGAACGTCCCGATGTAGTGAATGTGCAAAGTACCGACACAACTGTCACGGGACGACTGGGTGAATGGATCACCCTGGCCGGCGTAAACCGCCAGACTCAAGCCGACAAACAGGACCAGACCCGCAGCTACTCGACTCAGGGCCGAGATGACATGACCCTGCGGGTGAAAGTCGATACTTTGGACTAAACCACCGAAAACTGACTGATTAGTCGTATTAGACCAAAGATGTAGTGCCATAAAAAAAGCACTACAAAACGTTTGACGATACAAAAAAGCAAAGGCATGATGGCCTCGCTCCCGCTAATCAGGGGCCCTGGCAAGGGCCTTCGAGGCGCCGTTCGCACCTACCCCGCGAGCCGCTTCGTGTCTGTACCGCCCACAAGGTGTGTTTGACGAGGTTGCCGACTGGAACGAAGTTGTCCCGAGGGACGGAAGCGTAATTAGGTAACCCGGCTCCACACTGAAGTTCGTACCAAGGCCCACGACGCCCGAATGCGCTCGACAGTTCGCCCTTACCTGCTCACTTCCCCTCGAGCCCATCGTTCATCCCGTCGCCACCCCCGCCGAATCCGACTTGACCACCTAAGCTTCTGGTCAGCGAGCAGCCTTTTACGCCCCTCTAATTGCGTACTTGGCAGGAGCAGGAATTTTCCACCCAGACCTATGCGACGAGGTTTATCTCCATGGCACTGACACGCGAACAGCAAATTGCAGCCCTCGAAAAAGATTGGGCTGAAAACCCACGCTGGAAAGGCGTGACACGCGCTTACTCCGCTGCTGACGTCGTCCGCCTGCGTGGCTCGGTTCAACCTGAGCACACCTTTGCAAAATTGGGCGCCGAGAAGCTGTGGAACCTGGTAACCCAGGGCGCCAAACCGTCCTTCCGTCCTGAGAAAGATTTCGTCAACTGCATGGGCGCCCTGACCGGCGGCCAGGCTGTACAACAAGTTAAAGCCGGTATCCAGGCGATCTACCTGTCGGGCTGGCAAGTCGCTGCGGACAACAACTCCGCCGAATCGATGTACCCGGATCAGTCGCTGTACCCGGTGGATTCGGTTCCAACCGTGGTCAAGCGCATCAACAACTCGTTCCGTCGTGCTGACCAGATCCAGTGGAAAGCCGGTAAAGGTCCGGGCGACGAAGGCTACATCGACTACTTCGCTCCAATCGTGGCGGACGCTGAAGCCGGTTTCGGCGGCGTACTGAACGCTTACGAGCTGATGAAAAGCATGATCGAAGCAGGCGCTGCCGGCGTTCACTTCGAAGACCAACTGGCTTCCGTGAAAAAATGCGGCCACATGGGCGGCAAGGTACTGGTTCCTACCCAGGAAGCTGTACAGAAGCTGACCGCTGCCCGTCTGGCGGCTGACGTTGCCGGTACTCCGACCATCATTCTGGCCCGTACCGACGCTAACGCGGCTGACCTGCTGACTTCCGATTGCGACCCGTACGACCAGCCATTCGTGACTGGCGAACGTACTCAGGAAGGCTTCTACAAAGTGCGCGCCGGTCTCGACCAGGCCATCGCTCGCGGCCTGGCTTACGCTCCGTACGCCGACCTGATCTGGTGCGAAACCGCCAAGCCGGATCTGGACGAGGCTCGTCGCTTCGCTGAAGCGATCAAAAAGGAATACCCGGACCAACTGCTGTCGTACAACTGCTCGCCTTCCTTCAACTGGAAGAAAAACCTGGACGACGCGACCATCGCCAAGTTCCAGCGCGAATTGTCTGCCATGGGTTACAAGCACCAGTTCATCACCCTGGCCGGCATTCACAACATGTGGCACAGCATGTTCAACCTGGCGCACGACTACGCCCGTAACGACATGACTGCCTACGTGAAGCTGCAAGAGCAAGAGTTCGCTGACGCTGCCAAGGGTTACACCTTCGTGGCTCACCAGCAGGAAGTGGGCACCGGCTACTTCGACGACATGACCACTGTGATTCAAGGTGGCACGTCTTCGGTAACCGCGCTGACCGGTTCGACTGAAGAAGAACAGTTCCACTGATCCGATTCGCCAGAGCAAACGGCCGTTGCGGACCGAATAGAAAGCTAACTGCAACGCCGCACATCTGACGCCCCGACTGGTTCGGGGCGTTTTTTTGCGCGTGATTTAACCAACAACGCAAAACCTTGTGGGAGCGGGCTTGCTCGCGAAAGCGGTCCAACATTCAGCATCTACGACGACCCAGGGTGACACCTCCTCGGCAACCGCGCTTTGTTTCCTGTGCGCCAGCTCGAAAGTTCAGACGATGAAGTTCACCAGGCGGTTGGGCACCACAATCATCCTGCCCGCCCCTTTCAAGTGGTTGCGCAGCCCTGCGTCGGATGACGCCCTGCACCGAATGGCGTCATGCTCGGCATCAGCCTCGATCATAATGTGCCCGCGCAACTTGCCATTTATCTGCACCATCATTTTTACTTCGTCCTGTTCCAAGGCTTCGCTGTCCGGCATGGGCCACGAACTGTCGTAAATATCGCCTTCGAACCCACCCCCCGTCCAAAGGACCTGAGTGATGTGCGGCGTCACAGGGTGCAGAACCTGCAACAGGATCGCCATGCCTTCGCGGGCCACTTGTGGGCCGGCACCCCTGCCCCCCTCCAGCACCTTGAGCATCTTCATCGCACCCGAAACGACCGTGTTGTATTGCAGCCGTTCGTAATCGTTGTTGATCTGCTGCAGCAAACGATGCATCTCAAAGCGCACGCGTTTCGATTCAGCAATGTCTCCAACCCGATCATCTGCACAGCGCCGAGCCTGATCGTCGTGGAAGAAGCTCCAGAGCCGGCGCAGAAAGCGATAGGCACCTTCAACGCCGCTATCGCTCCAGATCGTGCTCTGATCAGGAGGACCTGCAAAGATTGTGAAAAGTCGGGCGGTGTCAGCGCCGAACTTGTTAATGATGTCTTTCGGCTCGACGACGTTATTCTTCGACTTGGACATTTTTTCCACGCCACCGATGATGACGGGTAAACCGTCCTCAAGCGCCGTAGCCCTCAGAGGACGGCTTTTTTCGTCATACTCGACCACCACCTGCGCGGGGTAAAACCACTGCAGGCTACCGTCATCGGCTTTTCGGTAATAGCTTTCACGCAATAGCATGCCTTGGGTAAACAGGTTCTTGAACGGCTCGCTGAAATCCACCAGCCCTTCGTCACGCATTGCTCGTGTCCAGAACCTCGCATAGAGCAAATGCAACACCGCATGCTCGATACCACCGATGTATTGATCGATTGGCAACCAGTAACGACTGCCGGGCCCCACCATCAAGGTATCGCTATCAGGATCGCAATAACGCATGAAATACCAGCTCGAATCGACGAAGGTATCCATGGTGTCTGTTTCCCTCTGCGCTGCCGCTCCGCAGCGTGGGCAATCCACATCGCGAAACGACTTATGCGCCAGCAACGGGTTGCCGCTGCCATCCGGCACGCAATCAGTAGGCAATACGACCGGCAAGTCCGAATAAGGCACCGGCACGTCACCACATTGCTCACACTGGATGACAGGAATCGGCGTCCCCCAGTAACGCTGCCGTGAGATCCCCCAGTCGCGCAGGCGCCAAGTCGTAGTCTTCTCACCCATTCGGCGACCAATCAGCGCAGCGGTTATCGCCTGGGCCGCCTCTGTAACAGTGAGGCCATCGTAGACACCAGAGTTGATGAGATGCCCCTCTCGACAAGTGTAATTGTCGGACCAGAACGTCGGGTCGAATACGTGATCACTCCGGGCAATGACTTGGCGGACGGCCAAGCCATATTGATTGGCAAATTCGAAGTCACGCTCATCGTGCGCAGGCACCCCCATCAGGGCTCCGTCACCATACTCGCCAAGCACATAATTGGTTATCCACAGCTCGACAGGCTCACCGGTTAACGGATGCTCCACATGCAAGCCACAGGGGACGCCCAACTTACTCTGGCTGCTGGATGGGCCGGAATTCGCCGTTTGTCGACAGGTGTGCACCTGCGGCTCCAGCCCAGGGTTGAGCTCCAGGGCATGTTTGGCCAGTGCATGTTCAGGGGATACGGCACAGAAGGTTACCCCCATGAGCGTATCGATACGGGTGGTAAATACCCAGAGCTTGCCTTCGTCGATCACTTGTCCGGCAGCGTCCTGGATTCGGTGGGCAAAAGCCAAACGTACCCCTGCGACCTTCCCTATCCAGTTCCGCTGCATGGCGCGGACCCTGTCCGGCCAACCATCCAGAGTGTCGATTGCCGAGAGCAATTCCTCGGCATACTGGGTTATACGCAGGTAGTAACCTGGAATCTGCCGCCTCTCGACGAGAGCCCCCGAACGCCAACCTCGACCGTCGATTACCTGTTCATTGGCCAGCACCGTTTGATCGACAGGGTCCCAATTGACTATCTGGGTCTTCTTGTAGGCCACACCCTTTTCCAGCAATTTGAGGAAAAACCACTGACTCCACTTGTAGTATTCAGGGTCGCAAGTGGCAATCTCCCGAGACCAGTCGAAGGCAAGCCCCAAAGGCAGCATTTGCGACTTCATGTCCGCGATATTCAATAGTGTCCACTGCGCTGGCGAAACACCCGACTTCATAGCCGCGTTCTCCGCGGGCAAGCCAAAGGCATCCCACCCCATAGGCATCAGGACATTGAATCCTTTCATGCGCATATGGCGAGCCAGCATGTCGTTGATCGTATAGTTGCGTACATGCCCCATGTGCAACTTTCCCGATGGATAGGGAAGCATCGAGCAGGCATGGAATTTAGGCCGGCAAGCATCTTCAACCGCCCTGAATACATCATTTTCAAGCCATTGGGCCTGAGCCGTACGTTCAACAAAGGCCGCGTCATACTGTGCTCGCATAGAAGCTCCTTAACTGTGCTGGAGCTGAGCGACAAGACTCGATCAACCCACAATTCCTTTGTTAGTTCCTGTCCCGCGATGTGACGCGGGGCAATGCAATTGTCCTGTGGCCGACCCAAAAACAGATGCCTCCAAATACGATGCCCAGCCCCCCATAGAGGCTCCAGCTCAACTGGAAACCAACACCAGCGATCAGCAAGGCTCCCAGCCCCACGGACACCATCCTCGCCCCCGCCAGCACGACCGGAACAAGAGAAAAGAGCGTAGGTTGCGTTTGCAATGGCGTTTTTTGCGAGATA
This sequence comes from Pseudomonas sp. BF-B-26, assembly GCF_019956495.1. Lineage (NCBI taxonomy): Bacteria > Pseudomonadati > Pseudomonadota > Gammaproteobacteria > Pseudomonadales > Pseudomonadaceae > Pseudomonas > Pseudomonas sp. BF-B-26. The sequence goes on from NZ_JAHBDP010000080.1 coordinate 147,951, forward strand.
AGCGCGGTGACGTAGGTAACGCTGAGAATCTCACCCAGCGTCCAGAAGAAAACAAACAACAGAATCAGTACCGTATGTTCGAACAAGGCATAGGCGCCAAAACCGACACTGTAGAAAATAGCGGCAAAAGCCAAATTGGTGAGCGGCTCGAAACGCGACGTCAACGCAATCAGTGACTGCGTCAACAGGATCACCAGCAGCGCATTGACGATTCCTACCGCACCGAACAGGCTGGCAGCCTTCCCCGCCGTTACCACATCAAGCCACAAAGGCAGATGGTACTCACGCTGCGCATCCAGCACCGCCAACGCAAAGAACATGACACCCGCGACAATTACGATATGCGGTATACCAGCCATTATGCCAATTGAAGTATCCCTTGTTGCAGGCGTGCTGCCGTGGCTTTCCGGCAGTGACAGACAGGCACTTGAAAACAGGCACAACACACTGGTGACCAGCGCAAAAAGCATTAGATAGACGCTATCGAGAGCCAGTAAATATCCGCCAATGACAAACAGCAGAGCCCCTCCCAGATTGCTGGCCAGATGCAAATAGCCAAAAGAGGCGACGCGGTTACTATCGTTAGCCGTCAAGGACGTCAAGATACTGAACACAGGTGTGACCAGCCCCGCGCAGAACATGAACAGCAAAACCATGGCAATGGATGCGACCGGCGCGCTGAACAAAATCCCGCACAGCAAGCATACAAATGAACAAAAAGAAGAGCAGACCAGCAGCGTCCTGAACGCATAGCGTCCGACCAACACTCCTCCCAACAAGTTACCCACCAGGAAAAACGCCGACATCAATGTAATCACCAACGCCACCCCGGAACTATCGAGCCGGTAATGACGCTGGAAAAACAAAGCGGCAAAGGGACCCAAGGCATTCGCCATGACGAACAGCAAACGGAGCAGCACGATATTGCGCATCCCGGTGCCCAAGCCGGTCACTATCAGCAATGGCTTCACTACTGAACTGCTTCCGTCACATCACTCCTGCCGCCCTCATTGTCGCTTCCCTGCATTATCGCCATCAGGAATGCTTTGAGATCCGAAGACGCCGGCACGACCACACGCAGAATGTTTTCAAGTAACCCGAAACTGTGGGGATATTGGGAACAGTCGCTTACGCGAATGTTTGCCTGAGCGAACGCCTTGGCCAAACGGCCGTCGCTATGGTCTTCCAATAGCAGAAAGTTCGTTTGGCTATCGAAAACGACGATTCCGTAAACCCGGCAGAACTCGATTATCTCGTTTTTGACATGCGCTAGCTCATGGTGGGCTTGCTCTAGTGCTTTACGGTTATTCAAACAGAACAGGGCAGCTTTCACCGCTACGTGGTTGACGTCCCAAGGCCCTCGCACCTTCAACAACTCGCGAACTGATTCCGGATGCGTGACGACATAACCCAAACGCAATCCGGCAAGGCCGAAATACTTGGAGAATGAACGAATGACGAACAGTTGCCTGACTGTGCTGAACGCATCCAGGCAGGTCTGCTGCAAATATTCAAAGTAGCTCTCGTCAACAATGACTGGCTTGTTCAGCCTCACACAAGCCTCGACCAGAACCTTCAATTGTTCAGTGTCGATTCGCGCGCCCAGCGGATTATTGGGATTGCATAGAATCAGCCCCTGGCTCGTCTGCAAGGCTTCCAGGATTGCCTTGGTCGGGAGAATGAAGCGCTGCGCTTGCTTCTCGAATCCCACAATCACTGGCTCCACACCATTCACACTAAGCATCTGGTAATAGAAGGAAAAGACCGGAGAAGGAATGACCACCCGATCCCCTGGCGAAAACAGCAGGCGCACCACCAAGTCGATTGCCTGATCCGCACCATTGGCCAGCAACAAGCTGTCGGTCGAAACCTTGCAGTAGTTTGCCAGCTCGGCCAGCAGAGGCTGATAGTTCGGGTAGGTAAACAGATCCCGGGCCTGTAACTCGGTGGCAATGAATCTCACCAGGAAATCGTTTAAAAACTGATTTTCGTTTAAATCCAGCAACACCGACGAGAGGTCGCGTTCTGGCACCTTCCATAACCCGGAACGCTTGATATGCTCATGAACCTTCATCTGTGCACACCCCCGTAGATCACCTCCTCACCCAACTCGTACATGTGCCTCACCTGGTCGTCGTTTGCGTACACGACTGGCTTACCCGTGGCGGCCGACAAACACTGGCTGGTGATCAGCCGACTGATTTCCGCAGTGAATGCCACAGCACGATGAAACGCCTCAGACAGGTCACGGCCGAAACTGGTGATGCCATGACCGGGCATGACAATACAGTTGGTGTCCTGCGCGCAACGTCCGATGGCGCTGACGTCCAGTTCGATGTTCACACCTTCGCGAAGAATGCACGGTGGCTTGCCCATCACCAGCGCGGTGTCATTGGACACATACGCCATCTCACGCCATTGCATGACAGCAAAAAAAGAAATGACTTCATTGGGATGAAGATGCACTGTGGCGTTAACGTCAGAGCGACACCGCATGATTTCCCGGTGCATTTGATGTCCTGCGCTAGGGCGAAAACGACCATGCAGCAGTTCATTGGACTGCATATCCAGCACAGCCAGATGCTCAAGACCGCACTCTTCCAGCGACACGCCTCGGTGCTTGGTGTAGATCACTTCTCGCCGCCAGTACGGGCAATGGTTGCGTATCGCAATATTACCCAAGGTATTGACCAGTAATTGCCGCGCCGCCAGCCGCTGACCGTATTGAAGAATGCTGTTGCCGATCACCTGGTCGAACCATGCCGGCAATCCAGGCTTCGAAGTCTCAGGGCCTGCAAGTTTCAACTCAGGCATATCCCTTCGCCTCCATCCGTGCGCAGTCAGGATTGACGACGGTATCCACCCTTTCTCCTCGCAGCAAACTCAACATCGTTCCCAAAGCACTGGCCTTCAACTGACCCAGCGATCGCTCGCTGTAAAACGCCGCATGGGGTGTCAGCAATACACGTTCATGATCGATTAACGCCTGTGGGGGAGTCGGCTCTTCCTGCAGCACGTCCAGGAATGCCATGGACACAAGCCCAGACTGCAAGGCCCGCAGCAGCGCGTCGGTATCGACAATTGCGCCCCGCGCGGTATTGACCAGAGTCACACCCCGCTTGATGCGTGAAAAATACCGGTCGTTCAGCAGGTGTCGGGTATCGGGGGTGAGGGGCAGATGCAGCGATATGACATCTGCCTTGGCGAGCAAAGACTCCAGTGACCCGCCCTCTGCAATGCCCTCGACACAGACCTCAACGCAAGGATCGTAATAGCAGATCTGATAGCCCATCGCAGACGCCCTGCGCGCCAATGCCTGCCCCGTTGCCCCATAGCCGATCAGCCCCAGAACCGTGTCGCTGCACGCTTTGACTTCACCGCAATGCGCTCTCCAACTCCAACCGCCTAGCCTGGTATGCGCGGCGTAATCGAGTAGCTTTCGCTGGGCTGACAAGATGAGGGCCATGGCGTGCTCCGCCACTTCCTCTACTCCCACCGAACCGATATTTGAGAGCAGAATGCCCTTCGCGCTCAACGCCTCGACATCCACATCATCAAGACCGATGGTCGCCTTCACCAACGCACGGCAACGATGCATTTTGGCGACTAATGGCTCATCGATGACGACCGAATGAAAGGCAATAATGCCGTCGGCCCGAGCCAGTTGCTCATCCGATGGATTGGACGTCACTTCAACGGCATACGGCTGTTGCTCTGGCCCTGAGGAGTACTCCCCCGGGTCGATATAATTCACTCGCAGTGAATCGATCATCAGAATATTCATGAATGCTCCTCTTTCCCTGTCGGCAACATTGATTGCTGTTTTAAACGTCCCGTTTAACTACCCTCAAGTACTTAGATAGTCGCAGCTCATGCCGATGTGCTTTTCCTTGGCCAAGGCATAGATGCAGGAAGCAGTCACCATATCTTGACTGGCATGCCCGACGCTGCGGAAGTAACTCAGACCACGCTTCAGCATTGCCAGCGGAGAATGATCGGCAACCAATGCACTCATCTCACGGATGTCCTTTTCGCCGATCATCGATAACGCTAAAGCCTGCGCAATTTCTCCCGACTCACATCGAGCGCAACCCAGATGGTCAACATGAACCTGAGCATCAGCCAATATTGCAGGGTCGATCTCACACGCCAGCAGCGAACTGCCGCCAATGGCGTTTATATGGGCGGATGGTTTCAGTTGGTGCGCCATAATCAGCGGTTGCGCACTATCATGGGACGTTGTCGTGCAGACGATGTCAGCATCGGCCAGCGCCTCATCCATACTTCGGACCGCAGTGATCGGCAGCGACAGTTCTTTGGAAAGGCGTTCGGCCAAAGCGACACTTTGGTTAAAACGGCGCGAAAACACCTTGATCCACCCCAACTCCCTGACGGCGGCCATTGCCCTTATATGCGCCGCGGCTTGGGCACCGGCACCGATGACGGCCAAATTAAGCCGCTCAAGCGGGCAAAGCTTGTCCGTCGCCAAGGCACTCATGGCACTGGTACGGATGGCGGTAAGGGTCGCGCCGTCGAGTATCGCCAGTAACTGCCCGGTTTCGACATCCATCAACAAAACCGCGCCATTGACTGACGACAACCCCCGCGCTGCGTTGCCTGGATGAAATGACGACACCTTGATCCCCAGTGTCTGGCTCTCGGGTATAAATGCCGGCATGAACAGCGAGAAAGCTTTTTGTCGCTCATGAGTAATGATCAAACGTTGCGGGACCACCGGGGTCGCCAACGCAAACCCTCTATGAGCCTCCTCCAGTGCCTGGACAAGCCTTGGAAAATTAATACAACGTCCAATGTCTTCACTGTTCAAAAGCAGCATGGCAATTCCTTATTCCATTGATGCTGTTCGAAGGGACCTGTCAGCCTGGTCCGCGAGCAGAAACCTCTGAATGGCGATGCCTTATCCGACGGGGTAGTCCTGCGAAGCACCTTCCTTGGGAACTAGAAATGTGCGCAAGTAAGTGATCACCGGTGTTCCACCCTGCTTGCGCCCAATGACCTTGATGGTGACGATGCCTTGCCCTTGACGCGATCGGGATTCGCGCTTGGAAACGACCTCACTCTCGGCGTACAAGGTGTCACCCACATAGACTGGGTTCGGCAATCGAATCTCGTCCCAGCCCAGATTTGCGATCGCGCGGGCACTCATGGTTGCCACCGTCATTCCGCTGACAATGGACAGTGTCACCGAACTGTTGACCAACAACTTTTTGAATTCGGTTTGCTGTGCATAAGCAAGATCGATATGCGCAGGGTGGTTATTCATATTTATTAATGACTGCCAGATATTATCCAACTCCGTTACGGTACGGCCGGGTCGGTGCTCGAAGATGTCACCCACCACAAACTGTTCGTAGTGCAGGCCATAAGACTCGCGGTATCGATTTTCACCGATCCGCTCGTGGGCCAGAATCATCGGTTCCATTGCCTTCTCCTCACCGACCCAACTCTTGAGCGCGCTGGATCAATTTTCTTGCTTGTTTTACAAACGGAGGCCCCACCATCAGGTTCTTCAATCTCGTAATTTTTTCGCCGCTGTTTTCCGAAGCCTGCACGACTGCCAATGCATGCTCATATTCAGCGACGGACGGAGTGAAGACTTCATTGATAGTGGATATTTGCTTTGGATGAATGGCCGTCTTGCCACTGAAACCCAACTCCCGGACATCACGGCACTCTTGAAGAAGTCCCGTCTCATCATCGAGTTTGAAGTAGGCGGTGTCGAACACAGGGATCCTCGCCGCACTGCCAGCCGAGACGATGCTCGCCCGTGCATGCAGCATATTGGCCCAACCTCCGATGGTGACACCCAGGCTGGCCGCATAGTCGGCGGAGCCGAAGATCAGTCCGTCAGCACTGGACGCGATGGTGTGAATATCACGTAGACAGGCTGGCGTCTCAACCGTAACCAGTATCTTTGGGCTCTCTCCGTCGCGGCTCAAATTGGCCCGAACAATATCTATTTCAGCCGCCGCCTCGGTCATCGCCATGACGATGAACTCGGGACGCTGCTCAAGCGACTGCACCAGCAGCAGATCGAGCAACCCCTGATTATCGCGCAGAGGATTAATTCGCAGCGCCGTGCGCTGCGAGACAGGGGCACGGTAGAACTGCTCGACACACAAACGTGCCTGAACCTTCTGAGGGAGTGGAACACCATCCTCCAGGTCAATCACCATTACATCACTCAGGTTATTCTTAGCGTATTGCTCGGGGTGCAAAGCGGAGCAATACAGTAAGCTTCTTGGTGTGGGATTGATCATCATGGCCTCTCAATACCGGGCTGGTTTCAAGTTCAGACGAGCCCTTTCGATCTCCGCCTTAACTGCGGAGCAGAATCCCAGAACATCGCTTTGGGACATGTCTGCACGCATCATCACGCGCAAACCGGATTTGTTCCTGGCCACAATCGGGAAGAAGACTGCTGAAGTGTAATACCCACGCTTGAATACCCCCTCGGAAACGCCGATCGCCATATCCGGACTGTCCAATGGAATAACCCGAATCGGCAAACCCGATCCCGCGTGTTCCGTCACAAACATGCTGTCGAACAGACGAATATTGGAACTGAGCTTTTCCTGCAAAACGGCCAGTTCACTGGTCTTGTGAATATCCAGGGAAGCCATGGCCGCGCCTACAGTGGCGGGATTTACATATTGCGAGTAGGACATCGGTCCGCCAAAACGGCGAAAAACCTCCTGATAATTGGCCTTTTCCGACATAAATATACCGCCACCATTGGCGCCAAAAGCCTTGGCCAATGAATAAACCAACAGGGTTCGTGGATTAAGCTCAGGCATGAAAGTACGAATATAGCCCTCACCCCGCTCGCCATAGGCACTTAATGAATGAGAGTCATCGAAGTAGAGAAACATCCCATACTTGTCCTGCAACGCCAACAACCGCTCAATAGGCGCACTCCCTCCCATACTGTAAGCACCGTCAGCAACATACGCGACCAAAGGATGGCGCTTGCACATATCTTCAATAAAGTCGACATCATTATGATTACAAGTGACAACCTGCGTTTCATCACCACAGATGGCCTTGACCTGATTCAGTGCAAAGTGCGCATGCTTATCAAAAATCAAAACGGGACGTTGGCCATCTGTAAACATACCGGCTGCCAGCAGGGGCAGAGACGCGACGATGCCCGCACTGCAGGAAGTCGCTGTGAATGCTCGACAATTAAAATGTGCCGATAAGGCGTCTTCAAGTTCATCGAGTTCTTTCAACCTTATTCTGATACGTGAGGTAGGCAAATTCACGGTACCGCAACTCAACACATAATCTGCGGCACGTCGCGCCAGACGCTGATCGACCTCGAGACCCAAATATGAACAAGAGCACATATTCATGAACAAATGACCATTCTGGTCCTGCATACGCCCCTGCTGAGCGTGCTTGATACTCAAATCGGTCAGCCCCGAATTTTGCGCAAGCGCCCAGGATGGATTACCAATCTCTACGGACCTGGCCGTATTTATATACTTGTTTTTTTGTTCAGTCATACACGACCTCTCTCTATAGACTTAAGAGTTAGACCCATACTGATTTCAATGCCACCTATCCAGCCACCGAATTTACCTAACGGCAGCCTACGATCAATCTCATAAAATCAATGTTCACCAACGCTTAGGAAAGTTCGCACATTGGTAGATGAATGATCCGTAGGACCTTTCTGAAAAATTACTTCACGCCAGCAAAAAGTGAAGCACCTTCTATATTCAAGTATTACGTCACATTCATACTTTGCGCATGCGACCAGCAAACTCTCACCACGGAGTATTAACCCATCATGAATGGAAGACTCAAAGGGAAGCGAGCGCTTATAACAGGCGCATCGGCTGGTATTGGAAGAGCTATTGCCGAAGCTTTCATTGTCCAGGGCGCCGATGTTTTCATTACCGCCCGCACTGATGAAGCTGGGGCTCGTGCAGTCATTGCATTAGCTGAACACTTTGGCCAACAGGCCGGTTTCACCCTTATGGATGCTGCAAGCACTAGCACTGATGCACTCTTCGAAGAAGCGCAAGCAGCCATTGGCCCCGTGGATATACTCGTCAATAACCCGGCATTCATAACCCGTACTCCATTTCTGGAGCTGAGCGAAGAAGAATACGAACAAACCCTTGCGGTCAACCTCCGCTTTCCATTCTTCATGGCTCAACGCTTTGCAAGAGAGTGCATCGCTCGCAAACAGGGCGGCAGCATCATTAACATCTCATCGGTCAGTGCCTTCAAGGCGGTCAGCCGAATGTCAGCTTATCAGGCGAGCAAAGCAGCGCTGTCCATGCTTACACGAAGCTGCGCCGTAGAACTGGCACCCTATGGCATCAGAGTCAACACGATTTCACCTGGGCTGACCGCGACCAGTGGTAACGCCAATCAGTGGCGGGATTCCCCAGAGGTATGGCAGAACAGAAAAAAGGAGATTCCCATGCAGCGCGCTGGCATGCCTGCAGATATGGCAGGCGCTGCCATCCTGCTCGCATCTGATGAGTCATCCTGGATGACCGGTGCCGATCTGGTAATCGACGGGGGTCACAGCTGCATTTAGAGAACCCGGAAAGTCGCGGCAGTCTTACGCATTGCGTGCCTATTGGCGTTTTCCATGAACGCCACCTACCCCGGCTCCCACGGGGAATGCGACAAGCGCAAAACTGTGCGAAAAACCTTGATCCAGAGCATTTTCTCGACCAGGAAAAGAAGGTAAAACGACCCCGCCCACTACTTGCAGTAACGTGCATATAAGGCAACTTTCCGACGCTCACCGGGTTAAACAGTTTAAAAACCGCCGCAAACAATATTGATTATCATTTAGCGAGCGCTATGTTCGTTACATTTCCTACAAAACAATATTGATGAAATGCCGGCTAATGCCCGAACGGCATGGGCTACAGGGTTTTGGAGGTGCGCTATGTCCTTATTCCTGTAAATAATTTCGCTATAGGAATTTTACTTGCACGGTGTTGTGCCATAAAATCAGCGCGATTGATTGCTGCGACATATCGTCACTGCTTTGTTTCTTTTCAAGCTCAGAGACCTTTGCTCTCTGTTAAGGATTACCAGCATGCCCGAAGCGACAGGACTCATGGCCCACAACTGGGGCTTTGCCATTTTCCTTCTGGGCGTCGTCGGCCTTTGTGCCTTCATGCTCGGCGTCTCCAGCCTCCTCGGGTCAAAAGCCTGGGGCCGCAGCAAAAACGAACCGTTCGAATCCGGCATGCTGCCTACAGGTGGCGCCCGTTTGCGGCTCTCAGCAAAATTCTATCTGGTCGCGATGCTCTTCGTGATCTTCGATATCGAAGCCCTTTTTCTCTTTGCCTGGTCTGTGTCCGTCCGCGAAAGCGGCTGGACCGGATTCGTCGAAGCTCTCGTTTTCATAGCAATTCTGTTGGCAGGTCTTGTCTACCTATTTCGAGTGGGCGCCCTTGACTGGGCTCCGGCAGCTCGTCTGAAGCGGCAAGCGAAGCTGAAACAATGAGGCTTTGGCAATGCAATACAATCTCACCAGGATCGACCCCGATGCTCCTAACGAGCAGTATCCGATTGGCGAACGGGAAACCGTTTCCGATCCGTTAGAAGATCAAGTCCACAAAAACATCTTCATGGGCAAGCTCGAAGACGTGCTTAACGGCACGATCAACTGGGGGCGCAAGAACTCCCTGTGGCCGTACAACTTCGGTCTTTCGTGCTGTTACGTGGAAATGACCACCGCCTTCACGGCGCCCCACGACATCGCGCGCTTTGGCGCCGAGGTTATCCGGGCATCGCCGCGTCAGGCGGATTTCATGGTTATCGCCGGTACCTGCTTCATCAAGATGGCGCCGATCATTCAGCGTCTCTACGAGCAAATGCTCGAACCTAAATGGGTTATCTCCATGGGTTCGTGCGCCAACTCCGGTGGCATGTACGACATCTACTCTGTCGTTCAAGGGGTGGACAAGTTCCTGCCCGTGGACGTCTACGTGCCTGGCTGCCCGCCCCGCCCAGAAGCTTTTCTGCAAGGCTTGATGCTCTTGCAAGAGTCGATTGGACAGGAGCGTCGTCCGCTTTCCTGGGTCGTCGGCGATCAAGGCGTGTACCGCGCCGAGATGCCTTCGCAAAAGGAACAGCGCCGCGAACAGCGAATCGCAGTCACCAACCTGCGCAGCCCCGACGAAGTCTGATCCAGACCTGCTTCTTTTATAGAACGAGAACCTGGCTTCATTCTTTACGTTGACCGAAAGCGATAAATAACCATGACTACAGGCAGTGCTCTGTACATCCCGCCTTATAAGGCAGACGACCAGGATGTGGTCGTTGAACTGAACAACCGTTTTGGCCCCGAGGCGTTCACCGCCCAGCCTACCCGCACCGGCATGCCGGTGCTTTGGGTTGCCCGTGCCAAACTCGTCGAAGTCCTGACCTTCCTGCGCAACCTGCCCAAGCCGTACGTCATGCTCTATGACCTGCACGGCGTGGACGAGCGTCTGCGCACCAAGCGTCAAGGGCTGCCAAGCGGCGCCGACTTCACAGTGTTCTATCACTTGATGTCGATCGAACGTAATAGTGACGTAATGATCAAGGTCGCCTTGTCCGAGAGCGACCTCAGCGTGCCGACCGTGACCGGCATCTGGCCGAACGCCAACTGGTACGAGCGTGAAGTGTGGGACATGTACGGCATCAACTTTGCCGGTCACCCGCACCTGACCCGCATCATGATGCCGCCGACCTGGGAAGGTCACCCGCTGCGCAAGGACTTCCCGGCCCGTGCCACCGAGTTCGACCCGTTCAGCCTGACCCTGGCCAAGCAACAGCTTGAGGAAGAAGCCGCGCGCTTCAAGCCTGAAGACTGGGGCATGAAGCGTTCCGGTGCGAACGAGGACTACATGTTCCTCAACCTCGGTCCTAACCACCCTTCCGCGCACGGTGCGTTCCGCATCATCCTGCAGCTGGACGGTGAAGAGATCGTCGACTGCGTTCCGGACGTCGGTTACCACCACCGTGGTGCCGAGAAGATGGCCGAGCGTCAGTCCTGGCACAGTTTCATTCCGTACACCGACCGTATCGACTACCTCGGCGGCGTGATGAACAACCTGCCGTACGTGCTCTCGGTCGAGAAGCTGGCCGGCATCAAGGTGCCCGAGAAGGTCGACGTCATCCGCATCATGATGGCCGAGTTCTTCCGGATCACCAGCCACCTGCTGTTCCTGGGGACTTACATCCAGGACGTCGGCGCCATGACCCCGGTGTTCTTCACGTTCACCGACCGTCAGAAGGCGTACACGGTGATCGAAGCCATTACCGGCTTCCGTCTGCACCCGGCCTGGTACCGCATCGGTGGTGTCGCTCACGACCTGCCGCGCGGCTGGGAAAAACTGGTGAAAGATTTCATCGAGTGGATGCCAAAGCGTCTGGACGAGTACCAGAAAGCCGCACTGGACAACAGCATCCTGCGTGGCCGGACCATCGGCGTCGCCGCCTACAACACCAAGGAAGCCCTGGAATGGGGCGTCACCGGTTCCGGCCTGCGTTCGACCGGTTGCGACTTCGACCTGCGTAAGGCGCGCCCGTACTCCGGTTACGAGAACTTCGAATTCGAAGTGCCGCTGGCGGCCAATGGCGATGCCTACGACCGTTGCATCGTGCGTGTCGAAGAAATGCGCCAGAGCCTGAAGATCATCGAGCAGTGCATGCGCAACATGCCGGAAGGCCCGTACAAGGCGGATCACCCGCTGACCACGCCGCCACCGAAAGAGCGCACCCTGCAGCACATCGAGACCCTGATCACGCACTTCCTGCAAGTTTCGTGGGGCCCGGTCATGCCGGCCAACGAATCCTTCCAGATGATCGAAGCGACCAAGGGCATCAACAGTTATTACCTGACGAGCGATGGCGGCACCATGAGCTACCGCACCCGGATTCGCACCCCAAGCTTCCCGCACCTGCAGCAGATCCCTTCGGTGATCAAAGGCAGCATGGTCGCGGACTTGATCGCGTACCTGGGTAGTATCGATTTCGTTATGGCCGACGTGGACCGCTAAGCATGAACAGCACGCTTATCCAGACAGACCGTTTCGCCCTGAGCGAAACCGAGCGCTCGGCCATCGAGCACGAGCTGCATCACTACGAAGACCCGCGCGCGGCGTCGATCGAAGCCCTGAAGATCGTCCAGAAGGAACGTGGCTGGGTGCCTGATGGCGCGCTTTACGCCATCGGCGAGATCCTCGGCATCCCGGCCAGCGACGTTGAAGGGGTGGCGACGTTCTATAGCCAGATCTTCCGTCAGCCGGTCGGCCGTCACATCATTCGCGTTTGCGACAGCATGGTCTGCTACATCGGTGGTCACGAATCCGTGGTCAGCGAAATCCAGAGCAAGCTGGGCATCGGCCTGGGTCAGACCACCGCCGACGGTCGTTTCACCCTGCTGCCGGTCTGCTGCCTCGGCAACTGCGACAAAGCGCCGGCGTTGATGATCGACGACGACACTTTCGGTGATGTGCAGCCTGCCGGCGTTGCCAAATTGCTCGAGGGCTACGTATGACCCTGACTTCCTTCGGTCCAGCCAACCGCATCAAGCGGTCGGCCGAGACTCACCCGCTCACCTGGCGTCTGCGTGACGACGGTGAAGCTGTCTGGCTCGACGAGTACCAGGCCAAGAACGGTTACGCGGCTGCGCGCAAAGCCTTCGCCGACATGGCTCAGGACGACATCGTCCAGACCGTGAAGGACTCCGGCCTTAAAGGTCGCGGCGGTGCAGGCTTCCCCACTGGCGTTAAGTGGGGCCTGATGCCCAAGGACGAATCCATCAACATCCGCTACCTGCTGTGCAACGCGGACGAGATGGAACCGAACACCTGGAAAGACCGCATGCTGATGGAGCAACTGCCCCATCTGCTGATCGAAGGCATGCTGATCAGTGCTCGCGCGCTGAAAACCTACCGTGGCTACATCTTCCTGCGTGGCGAATACACCACCGCCGCCAAGCACCTGAACCGTGCCGTGGAAGAAGCCAAGGCAGCGGGCCTGCTGGGTAAAAACATTCTGGGCAGCGGCTTCGATTTCGAGCTGTTCGTCCACACCGGCGCCGGGCGTTACATCTGCGGTGAAGAAACCGCACTGATCAACTCCCTCGAAGGCCGCCGCGCCAACCCTCGCTCCAAGCCGCCCTTCCCTGCCGCCGTGGGCGTGTGGGGCAAGCCGACTTGCGTGAACAACGTTGAAACCCTGTGCAACGTGCCGGCGATCATTGCCGACGGCGTGGACTGGTACAAATCGTTGGCGCGCGAAGGCAGTGAAGACATGGGCACCAAGCTCATGGGCTTCTCCGGCAAGGTCAAGAACCCGGGCCTGTGGGAACTGCCATTCGGCGTTACCGGTCGCGAGTTGTTCGAAGACTACGCCGGCGGCATGCGCGACGGTTACAAGCTCAAGTGCTGGCAGCCTGGCGGCGCCGGTACCGGTTTCCTGTTGCCGGAACACCTGGACGCACAAATGTACGCCGGCGGCATCGCCAAAGTGGGCACCCGTATGGGTACCGGCCTGGCCATGGCGGTGGACGACAGCGTCAACATGGTTTCCCTGCTGCGCAACATGGAAGAGTTCTTCTCCCGCGAATCCTGCGGCTTCTGCACCCCGTGCCGTGACGGTTTGCCGTGGAGCGTCAAGCTTCTGCGCGCGATCGAGAACGGTGAGGGGCAAGCCGGCGATATCGAGACCCTGCTGGGTCTGGTCGGTTTCCTCGGCCCAGGCAAGACCTTCTGTGCTCACGCACCGGGCGCCGTGGAGCCGTTGGGCAGCGCAATCAAATACTTCCGCCATGAGTTCGAAGCCGGCATCGCGCCTACCAGCGCCGTCGTCCCGCCTCTGGCAAGGCCGATCGTAGTCGGCGCGTAAACGCTTAAAGAAGCGAAGGGTCCGTGCCCTTCGCTTTGTCGTGTGATGACGCCTTGAACGGCTGTGTTGATTCACGCGAATAACAAGATTCCATTAGCCACGCCCGCTGACACCGGGCCAACGAAGAACTTTGAACCATGGCCACTATCCACGTAGACGGCAAAGAGCTCGAAGTCGATGGGGCAGACAACCTGTTACAGGCATGTCTGTCGCTAGGCCTCGATATCCCTTATTTCTGCTGGCACCCAGCCCTTGGCAGCGTTGGCGCTTGCCGCCAGTGCGCGGTCAAGCAGTACACCGACGAAAACGACAAGCGTGGTCGGATCGTCATGTCGTGCATGACGCCAGCTACCGACGGCAGCTGGATCTCCATCGACGACGAAGAAGCGAAAGTGTTTCGCGCCAGCGTCGTTGAATGGCTGATGACCAACCACCCTCACGACTGCCCGGTCTGTGAAGAAGGCGGTCACTGCCACCTGCAAGACATGACGGTGATGACCGGCCACAACGAGCGCCGTTATCGCTTCACCAAGCGTACTCACCAGAACCAGCAACTGGGCCCGTTCATTTCCCACGAAATGAACCGCTGCATCGCTTGCTACCGCTGCGTGCGCTTCTACAAGGACTACGCCGGCGGCACCGACCTCGGTGTGTTCGGCGCCCACGACAACGTGTACTTCGGTCGCGTTGAAGACGGCACCCTGGAAAGCGAGTTCTCCGGCAACCTCACCGAGGTCTGCCCGACCGGTGTGTTCACCGACAAGACTCACTCCGAGCGCTACAACCGCAAGTGGGACATGCAGTTCTCGCCGAGCATCTGCCATGGCTGCTCCAGCGGTTGCAACATCTCCCCGGGCGAGCGTTACGGTGAACTGCGTCGCATCGAAAACCGTTTCAACGGTTCGGTAAACCAGTACTTCCTGTGCGACCGTGGCCGTTTCGGCTATGGCTACGTCAACCGCAAGGATCGCCCGCGTCAGGCACTGCTGGCCAACGGCGCCAAGCTGACCCTCGACGAAGCGCTGGATAAAGCCGCCGACCTGCTGCGCGGTCGCAACATCGTCGGTATCGGTTCGCCGCGTGCCAGCCTCGAAAGCAACTACGCGTTGCGCGAACTAGTCGGCGCCGAGCACTTCTATTCCGGTATCGAAGCCGGCGAGCTGGAACGCATTCGTCTGGTCATGCAGGTGCTCAAAGACAGCCCACTGCCGATCCCGAACATGCGCGACATCGAAGACCACGACGCGATCTTCGTCCTCGGCGAAGACCTGACCCAGACTGCTGCGCGCATGGCCCTGTCCCTGCGTCAATCGGTCAAAGGCAAAGCCGAAGACATGGCCGACGCCATGCGCGTTCAGCCGTGGCTCGACGCCGCTGTGAAGAACATCGGTCAGAACGCGCTGAACCCGCTGTTCATCGCCAGCCTGGCTGAAACCAAGCTCGACGACATCGCCGAAGAATGCGTACACGCTGCACCAGACGACCTGGCCCGCATCGGTTTCGCCGTGGCTCACGCCCTCGACGCCAGCGCGCCTGCCGTTGAAGGCCTGGACGCTGAAGCTCTTGAGCTGGCCAAGCGCATTGCCGACGCCCTGCTCGCCGCCAAGCGTCCGCTGATCATTGCCGGCACCTCGTTGGGTTCCAAGGCGCTGATCGAAGCGGCGGCAAACATCGCCAAAGCCCTGAAGCTGCGCGAGAAGAACGGTTCCATCAGCCTGATCGTGCCAGAGGCCAACAGCCTCGGCCTGGCCATGCTCGGTGGCGACTCGCTCGATGCCGCGCTGCAAGCCGTGATCGACGGTAAAGCTGACGCCATCGTCGTGCTGGAAAACGATCTGTACACCCGTACCGACAAAACCCGTGTCGATGCTGCCCTGAATGCTGCGAAAGTGCTGATCGTGGCGGACCATCAGAAGACTGCCACCAGCGATCGCGCGCACCTGGTTCTGCCAGCCGCCAGCTTCGCTGAAGGCGACGGTACGCTGGTCAGCCAGGAAGGTCGCGCCCAGCGCTTCTTCCAGGTCTTCGACCCGACTTACCTCGACGCAAGCATCATGGTTCACGAAGGCTGGCGCTGGCTGCATGCCCTGCGCGCCACCCTGTTGAACCAGCCGATCGACTGGACCCAACTGGACCACGTCACCGCTGCCTGTGCCGCAAGCACTCCGCAACTGGCCGGCATCGTCAGCGCTGCACCGTCCGCCGCGTTCCGCATCAAAGGCCTGAAACTGGCTCGCGAACCGCTGCGTTACTCCGGTCGTACCGCCATGCGCGCCGACATCAGCGTGCACGAACCGCGTACTTCCCAGGATAACGACACCGCGTTCTCGTTCTCCATGGAAGGTTACTCGGGCTCGGTCGAACCGCGTCAGCAAGTGCCATTCGCCTGGTCTCCGGGCTGGAACTCGCCGCAAGCCTGGAACAAGTTCCAGGACGAAGTCGGTGGTCACATCCGCGCTGGCGACCCAGGCACCCGCCTGATCGAAAGCACCGGTGACTCGCTGAACTGGTTCGCCAGTGTTCCGCGTGCGTTCAACCCGGCGCCGGGCACCTGGCAGGTCGTGCCGTTCTTCCACCTGTTCGGCAGCGAAGAGAACTCTTCCAAAGCCGCACCGGTTCAGGAACGCATCCCCGCCGCTTACGTGTCGCTGGCCAAATCCGAAGCCGACCGTCTGGGTGTCAATGACGGCGCCCTGCTGAGCTTGAGCGTGGCTGGCCAGACCCTGCGTCTGCCGCTGCGCATCAACGAAGAGCTGGGTGCCGGTCTGGTCGCATTGCCGGCCGGTTTCGCCGGCATCCCGCCAGCGATCTTTGGCAAATCCGTTGACGGTCTGCAGGAGGCAGCTCAATGACCTGGTTCACGCCTGAAGTGATTGACGTGATCATCGCGGTCCTCAAGGCCATCGTGATTCTGCTCGCCGTCGTGGTGTGCGGCGCGCTGCTGAGCTGGGTCGAGCGACGTTTGCTCGCCCTCTGGCAGGACCGTTACGGTCCGAACCGCGTCGGCCCGTTCGGCGCGTTCCAGATCGCAGCCGACATGATCAAGATGTTCTTCAAGGAAGACTGGACCCCGCCGTTCGCCGACAAGGTGATCTTCACCTTGGCGCCGGTCGTGGCCATGAGCGCCTTGCTGATTGCCTTCGCGATCATCCCGATCACCCCGACCTGGGGTGTGGCGGACATCAACATCGGCATCCTGTTCTTCTTTGCCATGGCTGGTCTGTCGGTCTACGCGGTGCTGTTCGCCGGCTGGTCGAGTAACAACAAGTTCGCCCTGTTGGGCAGCTTGCGGGCCTCGGCACAAACCGTGTCGTACGAAGTGTTCATGGGCCTGTCGCTGATGGGCATCGTGATCCAGGTCGGCTCGTTCAACATGCGCGACATCGTTGAATACCAGGCGCAGAACCTGTGGTTCGTCATTCCGCAGATCTTCGGTTTCCTGACTTTCTTCATTGCTGGCGTCGCCGTGACTCACCGTCACCCGTTCGACCAGCCGGAAGCGGAGCAGGAACTGGCCGACGGTTACCACATTGAATACGCCGGCATGAAATGGGGCATGTTCTTCGTCGGTGAGTACATCGGCATCGTGTTGATTTCGGCGCTGCTGGTGACGTTGTTCTTTGGTGGCTGGCACGGTCCGTTCGGCATTCTGCCGCAGATCCCGTTCATCTGGTTCGCACTGAAAACCGCGTTCTTCATCATGTTCTTCATCCTGCTGCGCGCCTCGATTCCGCGCCCACGGTATGACCAAGTGATGGATTTCAGCTGGAAGTTCTGCCTGCCGCTGACCCTCGTCAACATGCTGGTGACCGCTGCGATCGTGTTGCTCAACACGCCCGCCGTCGCGGCTCAGTGAGGATAGAGAATCATGAAGTACATATTTGACATCGTGCATGGCTTCTTCACCCAGCTTCGCAGCCTGGTGATGATCTTCGGCCATGCCTTCCGCAAGCGCGACACGCTGCAATACCCGGAAGAGGCGGTGTACCTGCCGCCGCGCTTCCGTGGCCGTATCGTGCTGACCCGCGACCCTGATGGCGAAGAGCGTTGCGTAGCCTGCAACCTGTGCGCCGTGGCGTGCCCGGTCGGTTGCATCTCGTTGCAGAAAGCTGAAACCGAAGACGGTCGCTGGTACCCGGACTTCTTCCGCATCAACTTCTCGCGCTGCATTTTCTGCGGCCTCTGCGAGGAAGCCTGCCCGACCACCGCGATCCAGCTGACACCGGATTTCGAGATGGCCGAGTTCAAACGTCAGGACCTGGTGTACGAGAAAGAAGATCTTTTGATCTCCGGCCCCGGCAAAAACCCTGATTACAACTTCTATCGTGTTGCAGGTATGGCGATTGCCGGTAAGCCCAAAGGCTCCGCGCAGAATGAAGCCCAGCCGATCAACGTGAAGAGCTTGCTGCCTTAAGGAAGAAAGATGGAATTCGCTTTCTATTTCGCATCGGGTATCGCGGTTGTGTCCACGCTTCGCGTGATCACCAACACCAACCCTGTGCACGCCCTGCTCTACCTGATCATTTCGCTGATCGCCGTGGCGATGACGTTTTTCGCCCTCGGCGCACCGTTTGCCGGTGTGCTGGAAGTGATCGCCTACGCTGGCGCCATCATGGTGCTGTTCGTGTTCGTGGTGATGATGCTGAACCTGGGCCCGGCCTCGGTTCAGCAAGAGCGCGTCTGGCTCAAGCCCGGTATCTGGCTCGGCCCGGTCGCGCTCGGCACCCTGCTGCTGGTTGAACTGCTGTACGTGCTGTTCAGCCACGACAGCGGCCAGGCCATCGGCCACACCACCGTAGACGCCAAGGCCGTGGGCATCAGCCTGTTCGGTCCTTATCTGCTGGTGGTCGAACTCGCCTCGATGCTGCTGCTCGCCGCAGCGGTCACGGCGTTCCACTTGGGCCGCAACGAAGCCAAGGAGCAATGACGATGCCTGCTATCCCTATGGAGCATGGTCTGGCGGTCGCCGGCATCCTGTTCTGCCTCGGTCTGGTCGGCCTGATGGTCCGGCGCAACATTCTTTTCGTGCTGATGAGCCTGGAGGTCATGATGAATGCCTCTGCACTGGCCTTCATCGTTGCCGGTAGCCGCTGGGCGCAGCCGGATGGACAGATCATGTTCATCCTGGTGATCAGCCTGGCAGCCGCCGAGGCCAGTATTGGCCTGGCGATTCTGTTGCAGCTGTATCGCCGCTTCCACACTCTCGATATCGACGCTGCCAGCGAGATGCGCGGATGAATCTTCTCTATCTGACTTTCGTATTCCCTCTCATAGGTTTCCTGCTGCTGGCGTTCTCACGCGGCCGCCTCTCGGAAAACCTGTCGGCGCTGATCGGCGTCGGTTCCATCGGCTTGTCGGCCATCGTCACGGCTTATGTGATCTGGCAATTCAACGTCGCGCCACCTGAAGGTGGTCACTACACCATGGTGTTGTGGCAGTGGATGGCGGTGGAAGGCTTTACGCCTAACTTCGCGCTGTACCTGGATGGTCTGTCCCTGACCATGCTCGGTGTGGTGGTCGGCGTCGGCTTCCTTATCCACCTGTTCGCGTCCTGGTACATGCGCGGTGAAGCCGGTTACTCGCGCTTCTTCGCCTACACCAATCTGTTTATCGCCAGCATGCTGTTCCTGGTCCTGGGCGATAACCTGTTGTTCCTGTACTTCGGTTGGGAAGGCGTGGGCCTGTGCTCGTACCTGTTGATCGGTTTCTACTACAGCAACCGCAACAACGGTAACGCGGCACTCAAAGCCTTTATCGTCACCCGGATCGGCGACGTGTTCATGGCCATCGGCCTGTTCATCCTGTTCGCGCAACTGGGCACGCTGAACATCCAGGAACTGCTGGTGCTGGCGCCACAGAAATTCCAGGCCGGCGACTTCTGGATGGTCATGGCGACCCTGATGCTGCTGGGCGGCGCTGTCGGTAAATCGGCGCAACTGCCGCTGCAAACCTGGCTGGCGGACGCAATGGCCGGTCCTACTCCGGTTTCGGCACTGATCCACGCCGCAACCATGGTGACCGCCGGTGTCTACCTGATCGCCCGTACTCACGGCCTGTTTGCCCTGGCGCCGGATATCCTGCACCTGGTTGGCGTCGTCGGCGGTGTGACCCTGGTGCTCGCCGGTTTTGCCGCACTGGTCCAGACCGACATCAAACGCATCCTCGCCTACTCGACCATGAGCCAGATCGGCTACATGTTCCTGGCGCTGGGCGTGGGTGCCTGGGATGGCGCGATCTTCCACCTGATGACCCACGCCTTCTTCAAGGCGCTGCTGTTCCTTGCATCCGGCTCGGTGATCGTTGCCTGCCACCACGAGCAGAACATCTTCAAGATGGGCGGCCTGTGGAAGAAACTGCCACTGGCCTACGCCAGCTTCATCGTCGGTGGTGCCGCTCTGGCAGCCCTGCCACTGGTGACCGCAGGCTTCTACTCCAAGGACGAAATCCTCTGGGAAGCGTTCGCCAGCGGCAACCACGGTCTGCTGTACGCCGGTCTGGTCGGTGCGTTCATGACTTCGCTGTACACCTTCCGCCTGATCTTCATCGCGTTCCACGGTGAAGTGAAGACCGAAGCGCACGCCGGTCACGGCATCGCTCATTGGCTGCCACTGTCGGTGCTGATCGTATTGTCTACCGCCATTGGCGCGATGATCGTTCCACCGCTGCACGGCGTGCTGCCGGAAAGCGTCGGCCATGCCGGCGGCGAAGCCAAGCACAGTCTGGAAATCGCCTCGGGCGCCATCGCCCTGTCCGGTATCCTGCTGGCCGCGCTGCTGTTCCTCGGCAAGCGTCGTTTCGTCACTGCAATCGCCAACAGCGGCATCGGCCGCTTCCTTTCGGCCTGGTGGTTCGCTGCCTGGGGCTTCGACTGGATCTACGACAAACTGTTCGTCAAGCCATACCTTGCGCTCAGCCACGCACTGCGCAAAGACCCGCTCGACCAGACCATCGGTCTGATCCCGCGTATGGCCAAAGGCGGTCACACCGCCCTGAGCCGTACCGAAACCGGTCAACTGCGTTGGTACGCGGCATCGATGGCAGCCGGCTCCGTGCTGGTCATCGGCGCCATCGTGCTGGTAGCGGTCTGAATATGAACCTTGCGAACTTGCGAAAGGAATTGAGCCCGTCATGATTCTGCCTTGGCTAATCCTGATCCCCTTCATCGGCGGCCTGCTGTGCTGGATGGGTGAGCGCTTCGGCGCTACCCTCCCCCGCTGGATTGCGCTGTTGACCATGACCCTGGAACTCGCGCTCGGCCTCTGGCTGTGGGCCCACGGTAATTATTCATTTGCTCCGGCGCCTGGCGCCGATCCGACCTGGGCGCTTGAGTTCAAGCACATCTGGATCGAGCGCTTCGGCATCAGCGTGCACCTGGCCCTCGACGGTCTGTCGCTGTTGATGATCCTGCTGACCGGTCTGCTGGGTATCCTCTCGGTACTCTGCTCGTGGAAAGAGATCCAGCGTCACGTTGGCTTCTTCCACTTGAACCTGATGTGGATCCTGGGCGGTGTCGTCGGCGTGTTCCTCGCCCTCGACCTGTTCATGTTCTTCTTCTTCTGGGAAATGATGCTGGTGCCGATGTACTTCCTCATCGCGCTCTGGGGTCACAGTTCTTCGGACGGCAAGAAAACCCGGATCTACGCGGCGACCAAGTTCTTCATCTTCACTCAGGCGTCCGGCCTGATCATGTTGGTGGCGATCCTGGGTCTGGTCCTGGTCAACTTCAACGACACCGGCGTGATTACCTTCAACTACGCCGACCTGTTGAAAACCAAGATGTCGCTGACCACCGAGTACATCCTGATGCTCGGCTTCTTCATCGCCTTCGCGGTGAAGCTGCCAGTGGTGCCGTTCCACTCCTGGTTGCCTGACGCTCACGCCCAGGCGCCGACAGCGGGTTCGGTCGACCTGGCCGGTATCTTGCTGAAAACCGCTGCTTACGGTCTGCTGCGTTTCGCCCTGCCGCTGTTCCCGAATGCCTCGGCCGAGTTCGCGCCGATCGCCATGACCCTGGGTCTGGTGGGGATCTTCTACGGTGCGTTCCTGGCCTTCGCCCAAACCGACATCAAGCGTCTGATCGCCTACTCTTCCGTTTCCCACATGGGCTTCGTGTTGATCGGCATCTACTCCGGCAGCCAACTGGCGCTGCAGGGCGCGGTGATGCAGATGCTGGCTCACGGTCTGTCGGCCGCGGCACTCTTTATCCTCAGTGGTCAACTGTACGAGCGCACTCACACCCGTGACATGCGTGAGATGGGCGGCCTGTGGTCGAAGATCGCTTACCTGCCGGCCGTCAGCCTGTTCTTCGCTGCTGCGTCCCTGGGCTTGCCGGCGACCGGTAACTTTGTGGGTGAGTTCCTGATCCTGATCGGCACGTTCCCGAGCGCTCCACTGATCACTATCCTCGCGACGTCCGGTCTGGTGTTCGGGTCGGTCTACTCGCTGATCATGATCCACCGTGCCTACTTCGGCCCGTCCAAATCGGACGCGGTGCTGCATGGCATGGATGGTCGCGAACTGATCATGGTGGTCGGTCTGGCTGCGTTGCTGATTTTCATCGGCGTGTACCCGCAACCGTTCCTCGATACCTCTGCTGCGACGATGCATGGCGTGCAGCAATGGCTCGGCACCGCCTTCACTCAACTCGCTTCGGCCCGGTAAGAGCGCTATGGAATTCACGACTCAACACTTTATTGCGCTTGCGCCGTTGTTGATCACCAGCGCCACGATCATCGTGGTGATGCTGGCAATCGCCTGGCGCCGCAACCACTCGCAGACCTTCCTGATTTCCGTGGCGGGTCTGAACCTGGCGTTGCTGTCGATCCTGCCAGCCCTGAAAGTCGCGCCTCTGGCCGTGACTCCATTGCTGCAAATCGACACCTTCGCTTGCTTGTACATGGCGCTGATCCTGGTCGCCACCCTCGCTTGTGTGACCCTCGCCCACGCCTACCTCGGCGATGGCGGTTCGGGTTACCCGGGCAACCGTGAAGAACTTTACCTGCTGATCCTGATGGCCGCCGCCGGTGGCCTGGTACTGGTCAGCGCGCAGCACCTGGCCGGGTTGTTCATCGGTCTGGAACTGCTCTCGGTACCGGTCTACGGTCTGGTGGCTTATGCCTTCTTCAACAAGCGTTCGCTGGAAGCCGGTATCAAGTACATGGTGCTGTCGGCGGCTGGTTCCGCGTTCCTGTTGTTCGGTATGGCCCTGCTCTACGCCGACTCCGGCAGCCTGAGCTTCGTCGGCATCGGCCAGGCCCTCGCGGCCACCGGCCTGCCAAGCTCGCTGGCGCAACTGGGTCTGGGCATGATGCTGATCGGTCTGGCGTTCAAGCTGTCGCTGGTACCGTTCCACCTCTGGACCCCGGACGTTTACGAAGGTGCTCCGGCACCGGTGGCTGCGTTCCTGGCCACCGCTTCGAAAGTGGCTGTGTTTGCGGTAATGGTGCGGCTGTTCCAGATCTCTCCGGCTGCAAGCAGCGGTGTCCTGAGCGACGTGCTGACCATCATCGCCATCGCGTCGATCCTGTTCGGTAACCTGCTGGCACTGACCCAGAGCAACCTCAAGCGTCTGCTGGGTTACTCGTCCATCGCTCACTTCGGGTACCTGCTGATCGCCCTGGTGGCGAGCAAGGGTCTGGCCGTGGAAGCCATCGGCGTGTACCTGGTCACCTACGTGATCACCAGCCTCGGCGCGTTCGGCGTGATCACCCTGATGTCCTCGCCGTACAACGGCCGCGACGCGGATGCCCTGTACGAATACCGCGGCCTGTTCTGGCGCCGTCCGTACCTGACCGCCGTCCTGACCGTGATGATGCTGTCCCTGGCCGGCATCCCGCTTACCGCGGGCTTCATCGGCAAGTTCTACATCATCGCTACCGGCGTCGAGTCGCACCAATGGTGGCTGGTCGGTTCCCTGGTACTGGGCAGCGCCATCGGCGTCTTCTACTACCTGCGCGTCATGGTCACCCTGTACCTGATCGAGCCGAACCTGCGTCGCCACGATGCGCAACTGCACTGGGAACAACGTGCAGGCGGCGTGATGCTGCTGGCGATCGCCGCACTGGCGTTCTTCCTCGGTCTGTATCCGCAACCGTTGCTGGTGCTGGTTCAGCAGGCAGGGTTGGCGGGTTGATCGCTTGAGCGACACTCGGTAGAAAACAGAAACGGCACCTTCGGGTGCCGTTTCTGCGTTCAGGCCTTCACAGTTTCTTCACCATATGTGGGAGCGAGCCTGCTCGCGATGGCGTCGGCATGTTCAACATCGTCATTGCCTGACATTGCGCTATCGCGAGCAGGCTCACTCCTACAGGTTGTGTGCCGTTCGCTAATTCTGTGCCCCCCCCCCCGGATCACTGTGGGGTGCACCCGCAGGGCTTGGCGTTCCACCCACATGACGAAATTGTAATTCCCCCATCACCTTGGCGTTATCCGCAGCTTGCAACGATGTCACCCGGCGACCATGCCGGCGGGCCTTCTCCGCCGAACAATAAAACCCACGCCGAAGCACGTTCCCGTTCTGCCGAACCCAAGGAGTGATTGATGGTTAACAATTCAAAAATGTCGATGGCCGCTTTAGCAGTGGTGGTCGGCTCCGGGCCGTCCATGGTGTTTGCAGAAGACAAGCCCGAGGGCTTTATCGAAGGCAGCAGCCTGACGGTGCTCAACCGAAACTTCTACTTCAACCGTGATCACCGCAACGGCCAGTCCAGCCCCACCGGCAATGGTTATTCCGAGGCTTGGGCCCACGCGGTGATCAGCAAGTTCGAATCCGGGTTTACCCAAGGCACCGTCGGCGTCGGTGTCGATGCGTTTGCGATGATCGGCTTGAAGCTCGACACCGGTGACGGGCGCAACGGTGGCCGTAGTTCGTTCGATGTGCTGCCAGTCAACAGTGATGGCGAGGCGCGGGATGAGTACACCAAGATGGGTGGCGCCGCCAAAGTGCGAGCCTTCGATACGGTGGTCAAGGTCGGTGACGTGTTCCCGGCCAACCCGGTGGTGGCGGCCGGTGACTCGCGCTTGCTGCCGGAGAGCTTTCGCGGCGTGACGGCGACCAACACCAGCATCGAAGGCCTGTCGATTCAGGGCGGTCGGTTGCATGCGATGAGCCAACCCGTGTCCAGCGACATGCGCGAGAACTTCGCCACGTTTTATGCCGGCCCGGTCAATTCGCCGTGGATCGCTTACGGCGGCGGCGACTATGTACTGAACAAGAACCTCAGTTTCAGCCTGTACTCCAGCCGCCTCAAGGATGCCTGGAATCAGTACTACGCCGGCACGGCCTGGACCTATCCGCTATCGGAAGACCTGTCGCTGTTTGGCGGCCTGAACTATTACAAGGCGGTCGACGAAGGCAAACAATTGCTCGGCAAGTTCGACAACAACATCTGGAGCGGCCGGGTCGGCGTGAAACTCGGCGCGCACTCCGTCGCTCTTTCGCACCAGCGCAACAACGGCAATGACGACTTCGACTACCTGCGTCAATCCGACTCGATCTTCCTCGACAACTCCATCCAGTACAGCGACTTCAACTCGCCCAAGGAACGTTCGTGGATGGTGCGCTACGACCTCGACATGACCACTTACGGCGTGCCGGGGCTATCGTTCATGACTCGTTACGCCCGAGGCACCGACGCCGATTACTCCAACGCCAACGCCGTGTACATGCGCCGCGATGCTGACGGCAATCCGCTGACCGACCAGAAGCGCTGGGAGCGTGATGTCGAAGTCAAATACGTGGTGCAGAGCGGTTCGATGAAAGACCTGTCGCTGCGTTTGCGCCAGGCCACGACTCGCGCCACGGCGTTTGAATCGGATCTGGATGAAGTGCGGGTGATTGTCGAGTACCCGTTGGCGATTCTCTGATTGAGCGGTTGCTACACATTCACCTTTAGAAGCTCCTTGCTCCTTTGGTAAGAGGTGAATCTTTGGCGTCCTTCGGGGCGCCTTTTTTATGTGCGCCTGAATAAAACCCATAGGAGCTGCCGAATATTCGGTAGCTCCTATGGGGGAATCCGGTCCTGGCCATCAAGACGGTGTCAGCCGCCGCGATTGCGGCAATCCCCCGCCACCGTGTATTTGATGGTGTTGAGCTGGCCCTTGGAGTCTTCATAGGTCATGGCCGTGGGGACTACGGCGCAGGCAGCTGGCGGGCGCACAACGCTCACTACTTTCACCACGTCCAGCTTCATTCCGTATTCGTAGTCCTTGACCACCGGCGCCGGTTTGCCCTGGTTGGCCGCGTACTGCTCCATGGCTTTGGTATTGGCACTCAGCGCCCGCTCGAACGTCCGGTCACCACCCCCCTCGGCGAACACATTCAGGGACATCGTCAGCACGCTGGCGAACGTCATTGACTTAAGCACTTTCATATCCATTTCCTTCCAATCCTGGCTCATAAAAAAACCCGGCATCGAGACTCGATGACGGGCTTGTTCAAGTGCGATGCGCTTACAAGTCTTTGGTGTTGCCGTCTTTCTTTTCATTGACGACGACGGGGTCGCGAGCTTGTTCCTTGGCGACGAACAGCTCTACAGAGCGGTCATTGGCGGTCATCATTTTTTCGAAGGTCCGATCACCGCCGCCTTCGGCCAAGACCAGAGAAGACATCGCCAACGCTGCTGTAAAGGCACTGATTTGTACGAATTTCATGTTTGATTCCTCGTTTAAGTAGCTGACGGGATCAAGGTAACAATCCGAACCTTTCCTAACGGTGGCGCGCAAATTACATATCCGTTATGTGCCAAAAAACCGTGGGAGCGGGCCTGCTCGCGAAAGCGGTGGGTCAGTCAACATCAGTGTCGGCTGACAGATTTGCTATCGCTAGCAGGCTAGCTCCCACAGGGGGATTACCTATTTGGTCGGGATTTGGTCTTCGTCCCGGCGATGGGCGAGCTGATACAGCGCCGGCAAGATCAGCAGCGTCAGGAGGGTCGAGGACAGGATCCCGCCAATCACCACCGTCGCCAATGGTCGCTGCACTTCCGCGCCAGTACCGGTCGCCAGCGCCATCGGAATAAAGCCCAGGGACGCCACCAGCGCCGTCATCAACACCGGGCGCAGACGTGTCAGCGCGCCTACGTTGATCGCATCAGACAGCGAACGCCCCTCCTCCCGCAGGTTGCGGATGAACGCGATCATCACCAGCCCGTTGAGCACCGCTACCCCCGACAGCGCGATGAAGCCCACGCCTGCCGAGATCGACAGCGGAATGTCGCGCAACCACAGCGCCATGACCCCGCCGGTCAACGCAAACGGAATCCCGGTGAACACCAGCAAGCCGTCCTTGAGGTTGTTGAACATCATGAACAGCAACCCGAACACCAGTAGCAAGGCCACCGGCACCACGATCTGCAGGCGCTTGGCCGCCGATTGCAGTTGCTCGAACTGCCCGCCCCAACTTATCCAGTAACCCGCAGGCACCTGCACCTCTCGCTCGATTACCTCGCCCGCGTCTTCGACGAACGAACCGATATCGCGCCCGCGCACGTTGGCGCTGACGATCACCAGGCGCTTGCCATTTTCGCGGCTGACCTGATTCGGCCCCAGCACCAGATCAAGGCTGGCGACTTCTTTCAAGGCAATAAAACCGATCTGATCAGCCGCGCCATTGAGCAGTGCTGGCACCGGAATCAACAGCGCCGACAGACCTTCGATGTCCTTGCGCATGGCATCGGACAACCGCACCACCATGTCGAAACGTCGGTCGCCTTCATACAACGTGCCGGCCTGACGCCCACCCACCGCGACGGCAATGGTGTCCTGCACATCGCCGACGTTGAGCCCGTAACGCGCCGCCTTGTCGCGGTCGATGTTGATGGTCAGTACCGGCAGGCCGGTGGTTTGTTCGACTTTGACTTCAGAGGCGCCATTGACCTTCTGCAGGGCGGCGGCAATCTTCGCCGCGGTGGCGTTGAGCACGGCCATGTCATCGCCGAACACCTTGACCGCGACGTCGCTGCGCACGCCGGAGATCAGTTCGTTGAAGCGCAACTGAATCGGCTGCGACAGTTCATAGTTGCTGCCCGGCAACGTCGCGGCGGCCTGTTGCAGTTCCGCCATCAGGGTTTCGCGAGACTTGCCCGGGTCCGGCCATTGCTCTTTTGGCTTGAGCATCACGTAGCTGTCGGAGATGTTCGGCGGCATCGGGTCGGAGGCGATTTCCGCAGTGCCTGTGCGGGCGAACACGCGCTCGACTTCCGGTACTTTGCCCAGGATCTGGGTTTCCAGACGCTGCTGCATGTCCACCGATTGCGTGAGGCTGGTGCCCGGCACGCGCAAGGCTTGCAGGGCAAAATCGCCCTCGCTGAGGCTCGGCACGAACTCGCTGCCCATGCGGCTGGTCAGCACGCCGCTGAGCACAATCACGCCCAACGCCGCGCCCACCGCCACGGCGCGATGGCTCATCACCCACGCCAGCGCCGGCGCATACACCCGACGCGCACCGCGCATCACCATGCCCTCTTCTTCCTTGACCTTGCCGGTGACGAACAGCGCAATCGCGGCAGGAACAAAGGTCACCGACAGCAGCATGGCGCCGAGCAAGGCGATGACCACGGTGAACGCCATCGGATGGAACATTTTTCCTTCGACGCCGCTCAGGGCAAAGATCGGCAGGTACACGACCATGATGATCAACTGGCCGAAAATCAGCGGTCGCCGAGCCTCTTTGGCCGCCGCAAACACTTCACGCAAACGCTCGGAGCGGGTCAGCAAACGCCCGTGATGCTGCTGTGCATGGGCCAGCCGTCGCAGGGTGTTTTCGACAATCACCACCGCGCCGTCGACGATAATGCCGAAGTCGAGGGCGCCCAGGCTCATCAGGTTGGCGCTGACCCTGTTGCTGTACATGCCGGTGAAGGTGAACAGCATCGACAGCGGAATCACCATCGCGGTAATCAGTGCCGCGCGGATGTTGCCGAGGAACAGGAACAGAATCGCGATCACCAGAATTGCGCCTTCGATCAGGTTCTTTTTCACCGTGGCAATGGCCTTGTCCACCAGGTGCGTACGGTCGTACACCGGCACCGCGATCACACCTTTGGGCAGCGAACGGTTGATCTGTTCCAGCTTGCTGGCGACGGCCTGGGACACGGTGCGGCTGTTTTCGCCGATCAGCATGAACACGGTGCCGAGCACCACTTCACGGCCGTTTTCCGTGGCCGCGCCGCTGCGCAGTTCGCGGCCGATGTCCACGGTGGCGACGTTCTTCACCCGGATCGGCGTGCCATCGACGTTGGCCATGACGATATTGGCAATGTCCTCGATGCTCGCCACCTGTCCCGGCGCCCGAATCAGCAACTGTTCGCCGCTGCGCTCGATGTACCCGGCGCCGACGTTGGCGTTGTTGCGCTCAAGCGCCGTGATCAGGTCGGTGAGGGTCAACTTGTAGGCTGCCAGCCGTTTCGGATCGGGGGCGATCTGGTATTCCTTGGCAAAACCGCCAATGGTGTTGATCTCGGCCACACCAGGGACGTTGCGCAGTTGCGGCTTGATGATCCAGTCCTGAATCACCCGCAAATCCGTCGGCGTGTACGCGCTTCCATCGTCCTTGAGCGCGCCTTCCCTGGCTTCCACGGTCCACAGGAATATTTCGCCGAGGCCAGTGGAAATCAGCCCCATCACCGCTTTGGTGCCGTCGGGCAATTGCTCCTTGGCGATCTGTAACCGCTCGTTGACCAATTGCCGGGCGAAGAACAGGTCGGTGCCGTCCTTGAAAATCACCGTAACCTGCGACAGCCCCGAACGCGACAGCGAACGGGTCTGCTCCAGCGCCGGCAGACCGGCCATGGCGGTTTCAATCGGGAAGGTGATGCGCTGCTCGGTTTCCAGCGGCGAGAACCCGGCGGCACCGGTGTTGATTTGCACCTGGACGTTGGTGATGTCGGGCACGGCGTCGATCGGCAGTTTTTGATAACTGGCGATCCCGAGGCCGGCCATGAGCAGAACGGCGAGCAGCACGATGATGCGCTGCTCGATGGCAAACTGGATCAGGCGTTCGAACATGAGAACCTTCTCGTCGATGGGGCGAATCGATGGGCGTCTTTAGTGGGAGTCTTCAATGAGCTTCTTCAATGAGAGTGCTCGGCCGAGGCCTTGCCCAGTTCCGATTTGAGAACGAAGCTGCCGGCCGCAGCGACTTGCGCACCGGCCTCCAGCCCCTGCGTAACTTCCACCTGCCCCGCTGCGCGACTGCCCAGCTCCACGGCCCGCGCCTCGAAGCCGCCGTCGGTGCGCACGAACACCGTGGGTTTGTCCTCGACGGTCTGGATCGCAGTTTCCGGCACCGCCACGTTGGCCTGGCGGCTGTCGGTAGCGACCCGTGCGGTGACGAACAATCCGGGACGCCACGAACCTTGAGGGTTTTCCAAGGTGACGCGAACGGTGGCGGTGCGGGTCTGTTCGCCGAGTAAACTGCCGACGTAAGCCACCGTGCCGGCGACTTGCGCATTGAGTTCCGGGGCGCTGACGGTGACCGCTTTGCCCACTTGCACCTTGTTCAGATCCTTGGGCGAAACGCCGAAGGTCACCCACACTCGCGACAAGTCCGAGAGTGTGAACGCCGCCGTGGTTTCGTCGACCACCTCCCCCGGCGTCAGGTGCTTTTCCACCACCATGCCGTCGAACGGCGCGCGCAGTTCATAGCGATTGCCGCCGGTGGCAACCACGCTGCCACTGAGTACGCTGATCTTTTGCCGGGCGTTGTTCACGGCGATTTCGGCTTCTTGCAGCGCCTGGCGCGCCTGCAACACATCCTGCTCGGCGGAAATCCTGTCCTGCCACAACTGCTTCTCGCGCTCGTAGGTGGTGCGCGCCAAGACCAGCCGCCGTTGCGCCGCAGCCTGTTCGCTGCGCTGATCGGAGATCTGCTGACTGGCGATCACCGCCAGCAGCTGGCCCTTCTTCACCCACTGCCCGAGATTGACCGACACCGACTCGACGACCCCAGGCACCCGCGGTACGACGTGGGCGGTGCGGTCTTCGTCGAAGCGCACTTCGCCGGGGAACGACAAACCGAGGCTGATGCTTTGCGCCCGTGCTTGGGCCAGTTGAATGCCCGCCGCCGCGATCTGCTCGGCACTCAACGTCAGATGCCCCTCTTCGCCTTCGGTATGTTCGCCTTCGGCTGCAGCGCCTTTTTCGGCATGGTCCGCATGCTCCGCCGCTTCATCGGCGTGGGCCTCGATGGACCCGTTACCCGCCCACATTGAGCCAATACCAATGCCCAGCGCCAACGTCGCCACCGCGGCAACGATCAGTTTTTTATCCATGGAAACTCCTCTGCGCCATGCCATCGCGCAGTGATCTGAAAGGTGAAATTCAAGGGCTGACGGCGAGTGCGCCGAGGTCGCCGAAAATGCGTTCGATGCGCACCCGCGCGTCCGTCGCCTCGGCAACGGCCTGGAGGTATTGAGTACGGGCGCTGATCAGGGTGCGCTGGGCGTCGAGCACGTCGAGGAAACCGAACTTGCCCATTTCGAAGCCGCGCGTGGCGCTGTCCACTGCACGTTGTGCGGCGGGCAGGATGGTCTGGTTGAACGCCTGGACTTCGCCGTTGGCGGTCTGCCATTGCTCAAGGGTGGTCTGGATTTCGCTGCGCAAGCGCAGTTCGGTGGCGTTGCGCAGATCCCGCGCCTGATCGGTACGCCGCGCCGCCGCCAGCACGTTGCCCTGATTGCGGTTGAACAGCGGAATCGGCATCGATAGCCCGACCACGTTGACCCGCTCGCGCTCCAGTTCGCTGTACTGACTGCCGATGCTCACGGTCAGGTCGGGAATCCGTTGCGCCTTCTCCAGTCCCAACGATGCCTCGCGTTGATCGATCTGCAACGTGGCCAGCCGCAGCTCGGCGGTCTCGTTCAGGCGCTCCAGCAAGCGGGTCGGTGGCGGCACGGCGGGCATGCTTTGCGTGGCCGTCTGCACGGTGGTCGAGGTCGGTATCGGTGCGCCCATGACCTGCGCCAGTTGCTGATAGGCGTTGGCCTGATCGCGTTCGGCGCGGCTCAGTTCCAGTCGCACTTCGGAGCGTTGCACTTGCGCCCGTGTGCCTTCGACCGGCGACGACTTGCCCGCCTCGATCCGCCCCAGCGCCACGCGCAATCCGTGCTCGGCCAGTTGCAGCGACTGGCGAGACAACTGCAAGCGTTGCTGTGCAGTCTGGGCGCTGGTGAACGCCTGAATCACATCGGCGCGCAAGGCGTTACGCTTGCGCTGCAGTTCGATCCCGGCGGCGTCCTGAGCGCGGCTGGCGACATCGATCCGCGCGCCGCGCTTGCCGCCCAGTTCAATCGGCTGGCTGAGCATCACTGTGGTGGTGCGCGAATCGCGGCGGGTGTCCTCGGCTTCCCACGACACTTCGGGGTTGGGGATCAGACCGGCCTGCTGGCGGTCCCCCTCGGCGATGCCGATTTCCCATTGCGCCGCTGCCAGATCCGGGTTGCGGGCGAATGCGGTTTGCAGGGCCTGATCGAGGGTCAGGGTCGATGCATTGGCAAAAGGCGCGCCGACCAGCAACAAACCGCCGCTGACCATGACCACCCACGCCGTTTTTTTCAGGCGTGACCGCGCCGTCAGTTCTCTTAAACCGGGCAATGGAGTACTTCCTTTAATCAAGAATCTTCGATGCCGCCACGGTAGGGTTTTGAACTTATCGACAAGGTGACTGAAACATTACAAATCCGTTATCCACGGTTGCACCAAGTTGTTTTGCTTTAGCATGCAAAGTGCAAATACCTAACTAGCAATACATAGAAACAAATGATGTACCGTCATCCGCCGAACAGCACTTGTCTCAATCCAGCGCTCATGAGGCAGATGGTTTTTTGTTCCCGCCTGCTGCGACAGGCTGTCGCAGACTGCGGTTTTAAAGCCTCAACACCGAGTAATCGGTTGACTCTGTAGTCACTACAGCCTTTACCGTGCACGCCTGCAAACGGAGAAAGTACTGTAGAAAATTAGTGAGTCGTTATTCAAACCCGTCCGGAAGCCCTTACAAAAACAACAACTTTCCCGGCCACCTTAATTAAATATTCATTCAATGAAAGTGGTGATTGATCATGCGAATCCTTGTCGTCGAGGACGAGCTTAAAGCTGCCGAATACTTACATCAGGGACTGACGGAAAGTGGTTATATCGTTGACCACGCCGCCAACGGCGCCGATGGATTGCATCTGGCGCAACAACAGGTTTATGACCTGATCATTCTGGATGTGAATCTGCCGGAACTGGACGGCTGGGGCGTGCTGGAACAACTGCGTCGCACCCACTCCACGCGGGTGATGATGCTCACCGCGCGCGGTCGCCTGGCTGACAAGATTCGTGGCCTCGATCTGGGCGCCGACGATTATCTGCTCAAGCCGTTCGAGTTTCCGGAATTGCTGGCACGGGTGCGCTCTCTGATGCGTCGCAGCGAGAACATCCCGGTGCCGCAGGTACTGAAAGTCGCCGACCTGGAACTCGACCCTGGCCGTCATCGTGCGTTTCGTGGCGAACAGCGTATCGACCTGACCACCAAGGAGTTCGCCCTGCTGCATCTGTTGATGCGCCAGTCCGGCGAAGTGCTGACCCGTACCCAGATCATTTCCCTGGTGTGGGACATGAACTTCGACTGCGACACCAACGTGGTCGAAGTGTCGATCAGGCGTTTGCGGGCGAAGATCGATGACCCGTTCGACAACAAATTGATCCACACCCTGCGCGGTGTCGGCTACGTGCTGGAGTCGCGGGAATGAAGCCGGCCAGCCTGTCGATGCGGCTGGGGCTGACGGTCAGTATTCTCGGCGCGCTGCTCGTGGTGTTCCTGGCGATCCTGGCGTATTTCGCCCTGACCCATGAGCTGAACGAGTTATCCAGGGACAGTCTGGAAAAGAAGATGGAACAGGTTGAACACAGCCTGTCGCTGTACACCGACCCTGGCGAAATCAGGGCGAAACCGCACATCCTGCTTGATCAGGTCATGGGCCATGACAACCTCACGCTAACCATTTACGACCGCAACAACCTGCGCACGCAACTGCTCAAATCCGGCACCGGCATGGCCGATCCGCGACTTGAATTGAAGGCGGTGCGGGCCGTCAGCGACGAGTTGGCCTACACCACCAACACCGACGCCAAGGGGGCGAAATTCCTCACGGCGTCCAGGCTGATCAGCCTCAAGGACGGCACCCGCGTCCCGGTGCTGTTGTCGATGGACAACGCCCACGATGAGGCCTTGCTCAGCGCCTACCTGCGCTCGACCCTGATTGCCTTGCCGTTGCTGCTGATCTTTATCGGACTGAGTGCCTGGGGCGCGGTGCAGCGCGGTCTGGCGCCGATGCGTGAATTTCGCAAAGTGGCGGCGATGGTCTCGACCCAGGATCTGGATCATCGGCTGTCGGTGGTGAACATGCCCCAGGAGCTGAGCGAACTGGCGCAGGGCATCAACTTTATGCTGCATCGCCTCGATGCCGGTGTGCAGCAGCTGTCGCAGTTCTCTGATGATTTGGCGCATGAGCTGCGTACGCCGATCAACAATTTAATGGGCAAGGCGCAGGTGACGTTGTCCCGCGAACGCAGCGTGGATGAGTACAAGGATGTGCTGGTTTGCTGCACTGAAGAGCTGGAGCGCGTGGCGCGGATTGTCTCGGACATGCTGTTTCTGGCACAGGTCAGTCATCCGTCGGCGCTCGCGCCGTTCGAGTCGGTTGCCCTGGAAGAAGAAGCCTGGAAACTCGCCGAGATGTTTTCCCTGTCGGCGCAGGACAAGCAGATCCATCTGAACGTGGTCGGCAGTGCGCGGGTGATGGGTGACCGGTTGATGATTCAACGGGCGATCTCGAATTTGCTGTCCAACGCGCTGCGCCACTGCCCGGTCGGGAAAACCGTGACGCTTCTGATCGAGCGCGGCGCGACCCAGGTTTCGTTGCTGGTCAGCAACCCTGGCGCGGGGATTGAGGCACAGCATCTGCCGCACCTGTTTGATCGGTTCTACCGGGTCGACAGCAGCCGCTCGCGTTCACAGGGCAGCACCGGGCTGGGGTTGGCGATTGTGCGGTCGATCATGAGCCTGCATCAGGGGGTGGCCGAGGTGAAGAGCTTGCCGGGGGCGATGACGGTGTTTCGGTTGGGATTTCCTGCGGTTGAGGGGGGGGCGCGCTGAGGTGTCCGGCTCCAGGCCTCCAATGTCCGGGCCGGCCCCTTCGCGGGCAAGCCCGGCTCCCACAGTGATCGGGGGTGGCCAAAGAATCTGTAGACATCACTGGAACCTGTGTGGGCTTGCTCGCGATCGCAATGGAACAGGCGCCAAAGAAAACGGCACCTGATCAGACGGTGTGAAACCACCTTCAGTGCGTTTTCACACCGTCTGTTCGGGTGCCGTTTTGCATTTGTGGGTCCGAACGCAGATTCGGCGGTAAAAAGCCGCTGACTCAACACGCCGTTTTGTTTGAAACGTCTTTGTGCGTTATAGGCAAAGTCGTTGCGCACAGCATCCAAAGGATCACAAATCGCAGTCACCACGATTTAACCCCCCCATGCAGCTGAAATTTCAGACAAATGCGTACGCCAAAATCGTTGGGCGAGTATGTTTTTAAATACTGTCCTATTCAGCGACCACCCATTAATCACGAAAAAATCGTCAATCCGACAAATGATGTGTACGTATTTCATCCACCCTTGAAAAGCCACATTGAAACTTCCAGTCATTTTTGACCGACCCAACATCTGACTTATACATTTACTCCGTGCTCGATAAGGCACATCAAACTTCTAACAAAGAGAGTTCAATCATGGGTTACATGAGTAGCTGGAACGCCAACAAAGTTATCGATCTTGAACAACAGGAAGCCCCTACGGAAGAGCAAATCGAAGAACTGCAACTGACTGAGGCCGAGCAGGCCGAACTGGAAGCTGTATAAAAAACGGGGGGCCACGGCCCCCCGTTTCTCAAGGGAACGGACAATGAACAGGTTCACAAATGCTGAACGAGAGCTCAGCCTGGAGCAGGCAGAGCAGAGGATTGGTGCCGAACTGGATGGCCTGGGACTCAGCGTCGACACCCGCACACTTGGCCGGCAGATCGTCGCTGTGCATGTTTCTGTCAGCGCCACCGATCCACATCGTACCGCCAGAGGATCGGGTAAAGGTTACCCACAACACGCCCGTGTCGGTGCGCTTTATGAAACGCTGGAACATTATTTAAGTGACTCGTTCAACACTTCCGATATTCACTATATAGCCCCGCGGTATTTTTCCGAAACGCCACTATTTGCCGACGACACTGTCCTTGCACATATCGTCAAACAACCCAATGCCTTAACAGGCTGCCGAACGTATACCAGCGTTTTAAATAACACTACATTTTTTTATCCGGTCGCCCTGAGCACTCCCGGCTATTCACGGCAGGCGCCGGTTCAAGACACAACGAACTATGGCGCACTGCAGCGTTATGCCAGTAATAGTGGAACGGCTATTGGCGCAAGTTATAACGAGGCGGTTTTGCATGCAGCCAATGAATGCATAGAGCGTGATGCACTTTCGTTGTTTCTACTGAAACACTTTTACTACGAAGTCCACCCGCCCTTGCGCCGCATCGCGCGCCTGTCCGCTCAAGACGCTCTGGGTCGGCTATGGCTGGACGCCGAAACGGAGATCGGCGCCGAGATTGTCCTTGTCGACATCAGCACTGAATTTCTTGCACGAACCTTTTTGGCCTTTTCAACCGCTGCTTGCGCCCAGCCACGAGTCTTCGGCACCGGTTGCTCGATCAGTGCCAGACACGGCGCGTGGCGAGCGCTGACCGAGCTGGTGCAGTTGCATCACTCGGCCTCGGAACCTGAGTTCAGGGACTACTTGAACAACGCCCAACGTCATTTGACTAAATTCCCTCGCCTATTGCGCTGCCTACGATTCGATCTGTATCCACTGTTGAACCTGTGCGAGCAGCAAACGGTGAACTTGCCCGTCGCCTACGATGAGCGGTCATTGGCCGAGCAAATCGACTCGCTGGCCGAAAACCTGCACCGGCATGGGCGCACGTTGGGCATTGCACAGCTTCATCAGACCGAACTCGGGACCACGCTAGTCAATGTCGTCATTCCGGGGCTGGAGCGTTTTTTCGTTGTTTCCAGCGGCAATGTGGTGATCCCGCAGGCTCGGGGGCAGCGCCTGGAAAACAGGCTGGGAGTGCCGGCATGAACCTTCGATTCGATACGAACGCCCCCCTTCGAGAACAACGGCTGGCTGACACCTTCGTCCATTCCCTTGCCCCCCCGGGCGAACTCAATCGCTACATCGAACCCTTGGGGCCAGGACTGCACCATCTCTTCGTTTTACGTATCAATGAGCGCGACTGGGTAGGCCGAAAAGTCCTGCAATATACCGAGCCTGACGGCTGGCACATCAACAGCCTGCTAAGGCCCTGGATGTTGCTCGGCCCACTGGCTCAACTGCATTGGGGTAATGAAGGTGCAGTGATCACTTTTCGAGGGGTTACTCCGCAAGAAAAGGAAACGGCTTTCCACATCGCGCAGACTCAGCCGGACAGCGAAGTCTATTTCCCGTTTGCTGCCACTGATGACACCGGGCAGGAGTTTGTATGCCCGCCCGAATACTGGCAGTGCACTGAGTCGCTCGTCTCGCAACTGGATGCCGACGAAAGTCACTTTCGCCAGCATTGTGCTGCCTTGCTCAAAACGATATCGAGCGCCGGCACAGTGATCCATGATCCGGCGTGTTCGACTGGCGAGTTCATTGCGCACCTGGCCCGCGAGCTCCCGGATCGTCGTTGTCTGGGCTCTGATCGATCAGTTTCGATGATCGAGCACGCAAAATTTCGTCATGGCACCTCATCCGCCGAGTTTTACCTGGCCGACGCCCGCAACGTCGCCTCAACCGGCGTTAAATGTGATGTGCTGATACTGCGCTTTCTCAATGCCGAAGTGATGACTCGCACCGACGCGCAGCAAACATTGCACGATATGGCACCGTGTGTGAACCCGGGTGGCACCCTTATCATTTTCGGCCATACGCCCGTATTGATCGCTGTTCCCTACATGGCCCAGGTATTGAAACTGGAGCTGGTTTCCAGCGTAGCGGCCCGCCCTGGACACAAGGAATTGTTTCAGTTCTATCGGCTGAGGGCTCCCCTCTGATGGCTGCCTTCCTGAACAAAAGCTACTACCCAACCGGCGACGGCCACCATCTTTACTGGGAGCGGCACGGTACACCGGGCAGCGAACCGATATTTTTCCTGCACGGTGGCCCGGGTGGTCGCTGTACTTCCCATCACCTTGAGTTCTTTGATCTGCGATGTTTCGACATCATTGTGTTCGACCAGCGTGGCTGCGGGCGCTCCCGCCCTCTCGGCGAGCTGCGACACAACAACACCGGGCTATCCGTTGAAGACATTGATGCCCTGCGTCGGCATTTTGGTTTCGACAAAATCAGCTTGTTGGGCGTTTCATGGGGAAGCTGGCTGGCCATTCAATACCAGCAGCGCTATCCCGAGGCCGTTCTGAAAACCACACTGGTCTCGGTGTTTGTGCCGTTCTCGGCGAATGTCAGTGCCTACGATAAAACCTTGAGCGAACGCTTATCTGAAATAACCAATGGCTCCAGTGGCGCCAGTGCGCGAGGTATCTACCAGATATTGAGCCATGGTTGCGAGGTACAACAGCGTCAGGCAGCCATCCATTGGCTGCAGACCATTTTGCAATTGAATGGGCAATCAATGCGCCTGTGCGCACTCGAAGACTTCGTCAATGAAGAAGCCGTGCGCGCCATCCGGCTGGAGTTGCATTACCACGTTAATCATTACTACTTCACACGAGCGGACGAGAGTCTTTCGCTCGACGCCAATACCCTGGTGATACAAGGCATCAGGGACACCTTCGGCATGTCCAGTGTGCGTTGGCTTCGTCAGCGCCAGAACATTCGTTGTCGTCTGCTCCACGCCGGACACAACGCCTTCGACCTCCCGATACTGAAGGCCGTGCAACAGTCACTGAAACGTAAAAGTGACCGTTAACAAAAACGGCACCCGAAGGTGCCGTCCAACACGGCTAATGGTCTGTTACTTACGCGCCGACTCCCACGATTTCAGCAGTTCGTTGTAGCTCACGGTTTCACCTTTAGGCTTCTCGTTCGCCAGTTTTGGCTTCGGTGCACCCGGTTGATCCAACCAGTACTGCGCGTCGCGCTCGGGGTTCATTTTCGGGGCGCAGGTGGCTTGCGCCTTCGAGCGTTCCAGACGGGTCATGATCGCGTCTTGATCCTTGGCCAGACCATCGAGCGCCTGTTGCGGGGTTTTATCGCCACTGGCGGCTTCGGCGATATGGCTCCACCACAGTTGTGCCAGACGCGGATAGTCCGGCACGTTGGTCCCGGTCGGGGTCCATTGCACGCGGGCCGGGCTGCGATAGAACTCGACCAGACCACCGAGTTTCGGTGCCAGGTCGGTCATGGCTTGCGAGTTGATGTCCGACTCGCGGATCGGCGTCAGGCCGACGATGGTTTTCTTCAGGGAGACGGTTTTCGAGGTCACGAACTGCGCATACAGCCAGGCCGCGAGTTTTTGCTTCTCAGGCGTGGACTTCATGAACGTCCAGGAACCCACGTCTTGATACCCCAGTTTCATGCCCTGCTCCCAGTACGGCCCGCGCGGCGATGGCGCCATGCGCCATTTCGGCGTGCCATCGGCATTCACCACTGGCAGACCGGGCTTGGTCATGTCGGCGGTGAACGCGGTGTACCAGAAGATCTGCTGGGCGATGTTGCCCTGGGACGGTACCGGACCGGATTCGGAGAAGGTCATGCCTGCCGCTTCCGGTGGCGCGTACTTCTTCAGCCAGTCGACGTATTTGGTGGTGGCAAACACCGCGGCCGGGCCGTTGGTATCGCCGCCACGGGTCACGCTGGAACCCACCGGATGGCAGTCTTCGACACGAATGCCCCACTCGTCCACCGGCAAACCGTTGGGCAAACCCTTGTCGCCGCCACCGGCCATTGAGAACCAGGCATCGGTGAAGCGCCAGCCCAGGGACGGATCTTTCTTGCCATAGTCCATGTGCCCGAAGACCCGCTTGCCGTCGATTTCCTTGACGTCTTCGCTGAAGAATTTGGCGATGTCTTCATAGGCCGACCAGTTCACTGGCACGCCCAATTCGTAGCCGTATTTTTCCTTGAACTTGGCTTTCAGGTCCGCACGTTCGAACCAGTCGGCGCGGAACCAGTACAGGTTGGCGAACTGCTGGTCAGGCAGCTGATAGATCTTGCCGTCCGGAGCCGTGGTGAAGGAAATGCCGATGAAGTCCTTGATGTCCAGGGTTGGCGAGGTATACGCCTTGCCTTCATTGGCCATCAGGTCAGTGATTGCTTCGGTCTTGCCGTAACGGAAGTGCGTACCGATCAGGTCCGAGTCGTTGACCCAGCCGTCATAGATGCTCTTGTCCGACTGCATCACGGTCTGCAGCTTTTCCACCACGTCGCCTTCTTGCAGCAGGTCGTGGGTCACCTTGATCCCGGTGATCTCGGTAAAGGCCTTGGCCAGCACCTTGGACTCGTATTCGTGAGTGGTCAGGGTTTCGGAGACGACTTTGATGTCCATCCCGCGAAACGGCTCGGCCGCCTTGATAAACCACTTCAATTCCGCGAGCTGCTGGTCGGCCGTCAGGGTGGACGGTTTGAACTCGGCGCCAATCCATTTCTTCGCAGCGTCTTCATAGGCATCGGCCCAGGCTGCAGCGCTCAGCCCGCTGAGTGCCAGCATGGCTGCCAATGAAACGCTATGTCGCAGCTTATTGTTTTTGTCGAACATAGAGACCTCCTTTTAGGGTTTCGGAGCAACTTTGCCGAGCGATTCGACTAGCCCCAACGCATCACAGCCAACAGCCACACCAGGGACAACGCGAACGCAACCCAGATGCTCCAGTCGGTGACGCCGATTACCAGCAAATGCAGGTAGGCGCTGCCGAGAAGACCGATAAACAACCGATCGCCACGGGTGGTGGCAATCGGCAACAAACCACGGCGAAGAATGCTCGGCGAACGCAGTTCCCAGGTCGTCATGCCCACCAGGATCAAGGCAATGACGCTGAAGAATGCCGCCGTAGGGCCGGTCCAACTCATCCATTCCATCATCAGCTCCTCAGACCCGGCCCAGGGCAAAGCCCTTGGCCACGTGGTTGCGAACAAACCAGATCACCAGCATGCCTGGCAGGATAGTCAACACCCCCGCCGCCGCCAGCACGCCCCAGTCGATGCCGGATGCCGAGACTGTGCGCGTCATCACCGCCGCAATCGGTTTGGCGTTGACCGACGTCAGCGTCCGTGCCAGCAGCAGTTCGACCCAGGAAAACATGAAGCAGAAAAACGCCGTCACGCCGATCCCGGAACCAATCAGCGGAACGAAAATCTTCACGAAGAACTTGGGGAAACTGTAGCCGTCGATGTAGGCGGTTTCGTCGATCTCCTTCGGCACGCCAGACATGAAGCCCTCAAGAATCCACACCGCCAACGGCACGTTAAACAGGCAGTGAGCCAGTGCCACCGCGATGTGGGTGTCGAACAAACCAATCGAGGAATACAGCTGGAAGAACGGCAGCAAAAACACCGCCGGCGGCGCCATGCGATTGGTCAAGAGCCAGAAGAACAGGTGCTTGTCACCGAGGAACCGATAGCGCGAGAACGCATACGCGGCCGGCAATGCCACGCTCAGCGAAATCACCGTGTTCAGGCTCACGTAGTACAGCGAGTTGAGGTAGCCGGTGTACCAGCTCGGGTCGGTGAAGATCACCTTGTAGTTGGCGAAGGTGAAATCCTGGGGAAACAGCGTCAGGCCGCTGAGGATTTCGGTGTTGCTCTTGAAGGACATGTTCAGCAACCAGTAGATCGGCACCAGCAGGAACAGGATGTAGATCAGCAGTGGAATCAGCTTTCTCTTGCTCATGGCGGGCCTCACCGATTGGCGTCAGAGTGAGTCATGGCGGTGTAGAACAGCCACGACACCAACAGGATGATCAGGAAATACACCAGCGAGAAAGCCGCCGCCGGGCCGAGGTCGAATTGCCCTACGGCCATTTGGGTCAAGGTCTGACTCAAGAAGGTCGTGGCATTGCCCGGACCACCACCGGTCAGCACGAACGGCTCGGTGTAGATCATGAAACTGTCCATGAACCGCAGCATCACCGCGATCAGCAATACGCTCTTGAGCTTGGGCAACTGGATGTGTCGGAACACCGCCCAGGCCGAGGCCCGATCAATCCGTGCCGCCTGGTAATACACGTCCGGAATCGCCCGCAGACCCGAGAAACACAACAGCGCCACCAACGACGTCCAGTGCCAGACGTCCATCACCAGCACCGTGACCCAGGCGTCCATGGTGTTGGCCGCATAGTTGTAGCTGATGCCCATGGCATTGAGGCTCGACCCCAGCAGGCCGATGTCCGCCCGACCGAAGATCTGCCAGATCGTCCCCACCACGTTCCACGGAATCAGCAACGGAATCGCCAGGATGATCAGCACCAGCGATGACCAGCGGCCCTTGATCGGCATGGTCAGGGCGATGGCGATGCCCAGCGGGATTTCGATCAGCAGCACACAGCCGGAGTAAATGAACTGACGCAGCAATGAGTCATGCAGGCGCGGATCGAGCAGCACTTGCTTGTACCAGTCGGCGCCGACGAAGTAGCGGCTGGACTGGTCGAAAATGTCCTGCACCGAGTAGTTGACCACCGTCATCATCGGGACCACCGCACTGAACGCCACCAGCAAAAACACCGGCAACACCAGCCACCAGGCCTTATTGTTCTGCACCTTGTTCATGGCTACGTCTCCAAGAGATATTCGTCGGCATACACCATCAACCATTGAGCCGGGAAGCTGATGTAGGCGGTTCCCTCAGGCACTGGCTTGTCTTCGGCCAGGCGCACTTTCAAAGGCGCGCCGTCGAGGTTCAGGGTCATGATCTTGTAGGTGCCAAGGTCTTCGACGTGTACGACCTGTGCCTGCATCGCCTCATCAAACGGCTCATCCCATACATGCACGAATTCCGGACGAATGCCGGCCTTCAGGGTTTTCCACTCGGACTCGGCAACGCGTTTCTGTTGAGCATCGGAAAGCGGCAAATGAGTCGAGGCGAAACCGACACCACCTGGCTGCGGCTGAACCTCGATCAGGTTCATCCCCGGACTGCCGATGAAATAGCCGACAAAGGTGTGGCTCGGTCGCTCGAACAGTTCTCTCGGCGTACCGAATTGCACAATCTGCCCGCCATACATCACCGCGATCTTGTCGGCGAAGGTCGAGGCTTCGAGCTGATCGTGGGTGACGTAGACCATGGTGATGTTGAATTGCTCGTGGATCTGCTTGAGCTTGCGTCGCAATTTCCACTTCAGGTGCGGGTCGATCACGGTCAGCGGTTCATCGAACAGGATCGCCGACACGTCATCGCGCACCAACCCACGGCCCATGGAGACTTTCTGTTTTTCATCGGCGGTGAGATTGCGTGCCTTCTTGTACAGCAATGCCTGAAGGTCGAGGACGTCGGCAATTTCCTGCACCTTGCTGTGAATTTTCGCCTCGCCCATGCCCTGATTACGCAGCGGGAAGGCCAGGTTATCGAACACCGTCATGGTGTCGTAGACCACCGGAAACTGGAAAACCTGGGCGATGTTGCGCTTCTCCGGGGTTAGCTCGTTGACCACTTTGCTGTCGAACAGCACCTGGCCCTGGGACGGGCTGAGCAATCCGGAAATGATGTTGAGCAAGGTCGACTTGCCGCAGCCCGAAGGCCCGAGCAAGGCATAGGCACCGCCCTGCTCCCAGACGTGGTCCATCTCGCGAATCGCATAATCCTCGGGCCCGGTCGGCGTACGGGTGTAACTGTGGGCAAGGTGCTGCAAACGGATTTCGGCCATCAGGCAACCCTCGCGATACGGCGACCGGGCGCCTGGACCAGCCGCCCCTGCGTATCGAAGACAAACAGTTTATGGGTCGGGATATAGATCCGAATCGGCGCATCGACGTCGTATTCGTGAACGCCGGGCAAGTGCAGCACCAGCAGGAAATGTTCGTTGCGCACGTGCAGGAAAGTTTCCGAACCGCTGATCTCCGCCACCTCAACGGTCACCGCCAGTTCCAGGTCATCATCGTTGCTCGGCACCAGCGAAATATGGCTGGGCC
Organism: Pseudomonas sp. BF-B-26; assembly: GCF_019956495.1. Lineage (NCBI taxonomy): Bacteria > Pseudomonadati > Pseudomonadota > Gammaproteobacteria > Pseudomonadales > Pseudomonadaceae > Pseudomonas > Pseudomonas sp. BF-B-26. The sequence continues at coordinate 192,006 of NZ_JAHBDP010000080.1, forward strand.
GAACGCCAAAGCGGAACTCCCCCTCACCCACCGGCCGCAGATCGACGTTGAGCGGGAAGTGTACGAAATTGGCGAAGCTGACTTCGTTGCCGGCGATACGCCCCGGCATCAGGTTGATCGGTGGCTCGGAGAACAGCTCTGCCGCCAGCACGGTTTGCGGCTGGTGATACACCTCGGAAGACTTGCCGCTCTGAATCACCCGGCCTTCGTGAAGAATCGTGGTGGTGCCGCCCAGCGCCAGGGCTTCGTTGGGTTCGGTGGTGGCGTAGATGGCGATGGTGTGGCGAGCCTTGAACAGTTCGCGCATTTCCTGACGCAGTTCTTCGCGCAGCTTGTAGTCGAGGTTCACCAGCGGTTCGTCGAACAGAATCAGCTCGGCGTCCTTGACCAGCGCCCGGGCCATCGCCGTGCGCTGTTGCTGACCGCCGGAGAGTTCAAGCGGATGGCGCTGGAGAAATTTCTCGATGCGCAACATCTTCGCGGTTTCCAGCACTTTGCTCTGGATCAGCTCATTGGAAACGCCGCCCTGGCGCAAGGGCGAGGCGATGTTCTCGAACACCGTCATGGTCGGGTAGTTAATGAATTGCTGATAGACCATCGACACATTGCGCAAACGCACCGGGCGCTGGGTGACGTCGACGCCGTTCATCAGGATGCGGCCGCTGTCGGGCTTGTCCAGACCGGCCATCAGGCGCATGAGACTGGTTTTGCCGGACAGCGTGCGCCCGAGCAAAACGTTGAAGGATCCGGCTTCGAAATTAAGGCACGCATCGTCGATCCAGGTCTGGCCCTCGACGGTGCGGCTGACGTGCTCCAGGGTTAATGACATGGCTCGGCCTTTTTATTATTGGAGTCAAGCGACCGGAGCTACAGAGCGACATTCGTGCCAGAAATTGCAAGCCGTTGATCCGGCTTGAGAATCCTGCAAATGGAAGAAAAACCGCGTTCGTTGCTGAACAGAAATGAACAACCGCGACTGAACAATTGAACAATCCGGTGGTTGACAATGAACAATAGTGAACAACACTCTGTGGGAGCGGGCTTGCTCGCGAATGCGGACTGTCAGACACATTATTGGTG